>CAMWOF010000156.1 GCA_947175805.1 uncultured Clostridiaceae bacterium | reverse complement strand
GAACTTGCTGGAAATGGTTGTATTTTTGTTAGTAACATTTATCATACTCATGATCCGCCCGCTATACCGTATTATGAATGAAGGCATCATGCAGA
The DNA here is from genome assembly GCA_947175805.1 of uncultured Clostridiaceae bacterium. Classification (GTDB taxonomy): domain Bacteria; phylum Bacillota; class Clostridia; order Lachnospirales; family Lachnospiraceae; genus RGIG6919. Next base: position 5,931 of record CAMWOF010000156.1, on the reverse strand, counting down.
ATTTTAGAAAGGCAGGTCGTTTTTAATGCATTTATGGGCGCTGCTGCAAAGCACTTTTTTACAGATATATTCGAGGAAAAAGGCATTTTTTGTAACATTGCTGCTGCTGGTGGTTTCTTTTCTGGTTGTTGACTATGCGCTGATGATTCTGGTGCCGGTATGCGGCAGCAAGGCAATATTTTCCCAGACCTTAAGCCGGGACAGCGGGGATATTTACTGCTTGAATATGTGGAAGTATTTTTTTCCGGGCTACTATGCGCAGGAGGACATATACAGTCTTTTGCAGGATATTCAGGGCTTGGAGCAGGTGGAGGGAGCAGGGGTTTATTTTTATACAAATACAGAAAGAATTACCGCAGAGGATTCTGATTTACTGGTTATATCCCCGGAGCTACTCTCAATGACAAAGCTGCGGGATACGACGGGAAGCGGAATAGACCTCTCATCACAGGAGGGAAGCCACCCGGCGGCAGTTGGATATGCACTGCGCGACCGTTACCCCGTAGGCAGTGTCATACATGATATTCAGCAGGAAACAGATTATGTAGTAAAATACATATTAGAAAAGGATTGCCGTTTTTTGGGGGAGGATATAGGAAGCGGATTGTGCGCAAGCTTGGATGAGCGGATTGTGGTCGGCGCTTCCGCGTACTTAGAGGAGTATATGTTTGCACTGGATTATGCAATAAGTCAAAACAGCCTGTGTTTTTTTGTGTCTCCAAAGGCGGATATTGCCGGAATCGAGCCGCAGATTTACCAGTGCGCAGCAGCATATGGGCTGGATATTTATAATATAAAGAGTTTTTCTGAAAAGGCAGATATGTCTTTCGGAGATATCTGGCAGGAGAAGGAGCAGTTTGTCATGCCGCTGCTGCTTTTGATTATGGCGGTTGTCGCTACCATTGTTTCTTCTATGATAGAGATTTATACAAGAAAAAGAACCATTGGCATCCTTTATGCCACCGGATATTTTAAAAAGGATATCAAACGGATGTATATAATGGAGAATGTCATAAAGCTTGGCATTGCATTTTCTGTGGCAATTGCCTACTGGAACACGCAGCGGGATTTTTTTGCGCAGGATTCAGCCTACTTTGTGCTCCGACAGGTTTTTGTCGTGTCTTTAGCGCTTACATTGGTTATGCTGGTGGTTGGAAGCATATTTCCTTTAAGACAGTTGGATAAATTGCCGGTGGCGCAGATAGTAATGGAGGAGTCAGAATGATTCAGGTAAATCACCTAACAAAAGTATATAAGGGGAAGATGTTTGAAACGAAGGCGTTAGATGATGTTTCCTTTTCCCTGCAGGAGGGTTCCTTTGTGGCGGTTATGGGAGACTCTGGTTCCGGAAAGACAACGCTGCTCAATATCTTAGGCGGTATGGATTCTGCTACACAGGGGGAGGTGTTGTTTTTCGGCACGGATACGCAAAAGCTGTCTCCCGGACAATTAGATAAATTCAGAAAGGAAAATATCAGCTTTGTTTTTCAGCATTTTGCACTGATTGACGAATATACCGTGTATGAGAATCTGGAGGCGCCGCTTTTGGCAAGAAATGTAAAAAAGAAAGTGCGCAAAAAGGAAATCAGTGAGGTTCTAAAAAGCCTGGGACTGGAGGACTTTACATATCAACTGCCGGATCAGTTATCCGGCGGCCAGCGGCAGCGGGTTGCCCTGGCAAGGAGCATACTCTGTAAGGCACCCATCATTCTTGCAGATGAGCCTACAGGTGCATTAGACGAGGGCAATACCAGCAGGGTGATGGAATTATTTCAGGCATTGCATAAAGAGGGAAAAACCATAATTTTGATTACACACGATGAAAAGGTTGCCGCCTATGCGGAGCGCATGCTGCTTCTGCGGGACGGAAGGCTGATAAAGCAGAGTGGAGGTCAGGAATGAGAGGAAAAAAGAGAGTGGTTATCGTATGTTTATCAATTGTTTTGCTTTTTGCAGTGATAAATGTGGGGCTGATTGTATCCGGCTGGTATCAGGAACCAGCAGCGCTGCAAAAGTGGCAGGCGGGTACACTTTACAGAGATTCAACAGAAAAAAATGAAAGTGTAATAAATTTTACGGATTGGTCGGTATTAAATGTAACGCCAACCTTTTATACTTATGACGTGCTGCCCTATATTGGAATGCAGGTGCGGACGACGATAACACAGGGAGCGCTGACCTTGATAATCTATGAGGTGCCGGGGGAGCCGTTCCCGATAGAAACAGACGAATTAACAGAAATAGACAGAAAAACTTTTACGGAATCTGGGGAGTATGAGTGGGATTTGTCTGATTTAAAAAAGAACCAGTTATATGTAATCGGTTTTTTCTGTGATGAAGAGTGCTTATTTAAAGTAAGCGAAAGAATGGTGTGGAAGCCTACAAGAGCGCAGCTTCTTTATGAGAAATTTTTAACAAAGCTGCCGCAGTTTCCTTCAAAATATATGCCGGTGGATCCGGCTTATGCTGAATAGCGGGCTAGTGTATAATCAATTTAGAAAGGTTTTCGGACACGAGTTCCGATTGCCCTCAGTACAAAATGTTTATAGGAATAAGCATCCTAGACTTTGGACGGTGAAGGATGCTTATTTCTTTTTGTCGTTATGACGATTGTCTATAATTATAACATATGATAGAATTATACGATTGGTTGTGGTAGAATAATGTCATCAAATAAGTTGAGGTATTTGTAGGAAATGCATAACGTTAAAAAAATTTCAGATTATTTTTGGATTCTGGAGGAGAATGGTGTCCGCTCATTTTTATTTGAGGGGGACAAAAGAGCTATGTTAATTGATACAGGATTTGGTACATTGCAGATTCGTGAGATAGTTGCAGGACTGACAGATTTGCCTGTTTTTTTAGTGAACACTCATACAGATAAAGATCATACGGGATGTAACAGGGATTTTAAATCTGTATATATGCATCCAGCAGAAATGGAGCATTATAGGAATTCATTACCCGAAGGCTGTCGTATGGAGGATGTGTGTCCGCTGTGGGAAGGGGACGTTATTGATCTGGGACACTGGAAGTTTGAAGTGATTTTAACACCCGGGCATACGCCGGGGAGTATTATGCTGTTGGAACGTGAAAAACGCATGCTTATTTCGGGTGATGTGATTCAGGATGGGGATATTTTTATGTTTGGGGAAGGTCGCAATATGCAGGCATTTCAGAGCAGTCTCAAAAAAATGATAGCTATGGCAGATACATTCGATTCCATTTGGCCATCCCATGGAAGTTATCCCCTAACGGCAGATATTATTCCGGGTATTTTAAAAGGCTCACAGGATTTGGTCGCAGGAAATTTGTTGGCACAGGAACCGCCATGGCCTATGCCATGTAAGAAATATGTTTGTGATGTGGCAAGCTTTTTGTATTAGCAATGAAGGAGAAATTAAGTGAGGGAATTTTTTGATGAATTTTATATGACGGATGATAACAGTGAGATTATGGATTGTAATAAAAATCTCTTAGTTGCCTTTGCCAGAGTCATTACAGATTACGCAACGCTTTATTGTCTGGAGGATGTTATTGTTGATGAATCATATAGAGGCAGAGGACTTGGCAAAAAGTTGGTTGGATATGTTACTGAATGTGAGAAAAGATTAAAGGGGCAATTTGGAGTAGTCTTGACAAGGGATGCGCAGACATTATATTCAAAATACGGGTTTAAGGAGTATTACGATACTTGTATGTATAAATCGGAAATTTGTTAAATATACAGGCGTTTGCAATATTTTGGAAAAAACCATTGCATATATCTCTATAGAAATTTATATTAGCATGTGATAAAATAATCCATGCAAGAAAAACACTGTCGTGACTGCATCGCAGGCAAGGACAGTGTTTTATTTACAGGGTAAACAAACATGAACACAGAGTAAAAGGCGTTAACTGTACGAAAAGGAGAAACAATGGGAAAAAAGAAAAAGAAGAAGGATAAAATCATTGAGGTGCCCTCAGGCAGCCATAAAATAAAAAAGGGAAATATCATTGCGTTGATTATAATGATAATTGTTGCAGCGGTATTATTTTACATTTGTATTCCGGCACTCAGTATACATTCCCAGAGCTTTTGGGGCATATTGATTCTTGTGCTGCTTATGGGGATGCTGTCAACCATGTCCTACGGAACAGACCATCGCAATATGGTTACTATGGACAATACGGTAACGAGTATAATATTTCTGGTGGGAACAATCGTTGTCGCTGCCATTTTGCTGATTGGCGGCATTACATCCATGAAGCTGTTTTGTGCTTCTAAATATGCCCGACTTCTGACCGTGGAGGATGGAGATTTTAACACAGATATCGTAGAGACAGACAGCATTAATGACATTGCAATTATGGATACCAAGACTGCTATCATCATTGGCAACCGCGCCATTGGCACCCTGACGGACATTGTCAGTCAATTTGAGGTGAGCACGCATTATAGCCAGATAGATTATAATGGCAGGCCAATGAAGGTAGCGCCACTTGAATATGCGGGGTTGATTAAATATTTCAATAATAAACAAAATGGGATTCCGGGCTATGTGATGGTAGACCCTGTCACAAATGAAGCCTCTTATGTCGAGCTTGACAAAGCGATGAAATATACGCCGTCAGCATATTTTAATGAAGATTTGCGGCGGCATTTGCGGTTTCAGTACCCAACTTATCTATTCCGGGGGTATTTCTTCGAGCTGGATCCGGAAGGGAATCCATATTATATTTGCCCGGTATTAAAGGCAAATGCGGGTATGTTTGGTGCGAAGGATGTAAAGGGTATTGTTATGTGTGACCCATGTACAGGAGACAGTTGCTATTATGCGGAGGCAGATGTGCCGAATTGGGTAGACCGGGTATATGACGGAGATTTACTGGCAAAGAAATATGACTGGTACGGTACCTTGTCCGGCGGTTTTTGGAACAGTATTTTTGGAAATAAAGGCTGTAAGAAGACTACCGATGATTATGGCTATAAGGTGATTGACGGGGATGTCTGGATATATACGGGCGTGACCTCTGTAAACGGAGATGAATCCAATATCGGTTTTGTGCTTATGAACGAGCGCACCGCCCAAACAAAATACTACCAGATTGCAGGTGCAGAAGAGTATTCCGCCATGAGCTCTGCCCAGGGAGAGGTACAGCATTTAGGCTATGTGGCATCTTTTCCGTCATTGATTAATATCGGCGGGGAACCTACTTATATTATGGCAATGAAGGATGAAGCCGGTTTGGTGAAGATGTATGCCATGGTAAACGTGGTAAAATATAATATTGTTGCTACCGGCTCCACCCAGCGGGAAGCGCTTTCATCCTATAAGAAGCTGTTGAAGGAAAACGGGATTGCCCAAGGAAGCGCCATGGAAGAAACCAGTAAGGAAAGTATAATCAATATTGCAGCGCTTCGTTATGTGGAGACAGGCGGAGAAACCATTGTATATATTACTGATACCCAGGGGAATGTATATAAGCAAAATTTCGCAGAAAATGAAGCGTTGATTTTCCTGCAGGAGGGCGACCGCATTACTGTTAATTATGAGGCGTCAGAAGACGGAATCCATAATTTAATATCCTATACAAAATAAAAAGAGCAAAAACCAAAAAACATTCAAAAATGTATTGACAAAGGGCTTGGATTTTTGTTAATATATTTAAGCGTCACCGAAACGCAAACTAAATATTGGAATAGAATTTAGGCACGGAGAAATACTCAAGTGGCTGAAGAGGCGCCCCTGCTAAGGGTGTAGGTCGTTCACGCGGCGCGAGGGTTCAAATCCCTCTTTCTCCGCTTTCTTTATTGAATAAACCTTAAGGAAAGTTGTTGACAAGGACTATTTCATGTGATAATATTTAGAAGTTGTCGCGTTAAGCGGTGACAAACAGAACCTTGATAATCAAACAATAAGACAACCCTGAAAATTCTAAAGAATT
>CAMWOF010000155.1 GCA_947175805.1 uncultured Clostridiaceae bacterium | reverse complement strand
CTTATGTGGACGGACAAAGGACGGAGCACAAATTACTTGCGGACTGTATGGTTTGTATTCCAGTAGCTGCAGGTGAACATCTGATAGAACTTCGATACTGTCCACCGGGCTTTTGGCCGGGGCTTGTCCTCAGTCTGCTGGGCATCTGTATTGCACTTGTAATTTTTGTTGCAGATGGCAGAAAAAGTCACATTGATAAAAGAAAACAGCAAATAAATTGAATAAAAATATTTTAAATAGAGAGAAAAATAAGTGAATATCACATAAAATCAAACAAGGGACAGATGAATCATCTGCAAATAATAAAAAATCAAACGAGGAATAGAATATGCATCATTTTTTTGTAGACCCGTCGGCAGTTGGCGGTAGTGAGCTTTGTATCACCGGAGCAGATGTAAACCATATAAAAAATGTACTTCGGCTGCAGGCGGGGGAACATATTACTGTCAGTGATACAACAGGAAAGGAATATACTTGTGCCATTTCCCGGTTGACGGATGCGGCGGTTTTCGCTAAGATAGAGGATATGCAGGCTGAGGCGTCAGAACTTTCGGCGGAGCTGTACCTGTTCCAAGGTTATCCTAAGGGAGACAAATTAGAGATGATTATTCAGAAGACCGTGGAGCTGGGAGTCTCAAAGATTATACCGGTCATGACCAGGCGCAGTATTGTAAGGCTGGATGAGAAAAAGGCGGCAAAAAAGCAAGCCAGGTATCAGGCGATATGCGAGGCGGCGGCAAAGCAGTCCAAGCGTGGCGTCATACCGGAGGTTTTGCCGGTGATGGATTTTGGTGAGGCGTTAAAGCTGGCAGCCACATTGGATAAAATACTTATCCCTTATGAGGACGAAAAAGGTTTGATTAATTCTAAAAAAGTGATTAATGAAGCAATTAGTCACAAGAAAATCGGGATTTTTATCGGGCCTGAAGGTGGTTTTGATGCAGCAGAGGTGGAGGCTGTAACAGCACTGGGCGCTCATCCCGTCACGCTGGGGCATAGAATTCTGCGAACGGAGACGGCAGGTTTGGCAATCATGGCAGTTATTATGTTTGAACTAGAATGCAGACAGGAAAACGGAGAACACAAAAATGGAAGCATATTTTGACAATGCGGCTACAACCTATGTTTTGCCGGAGGTAGCTGCCTTGATGACAAGGATTATGACGGAGGATTACGGCAATCCCTCTTCAAAGCATAAGAAGGGTATGCAGGCGGAGGCTTATATAAAGGAGGCCACAGAGCGGTTAGCGACAGCGCTGAAGGCAGAGCCGAAGCATATCATATTTACCTCCGGCGGAACGGAGTCAAACAATATGGCGTTGATTGGAGCTGCCATGGCAAACAGGCGGGCGGGCATGCACATCATCTCCACCCCCATAGAGCATGCTTCCGTATACAATCCGCTGTTATATTTGGAAAAACAGGGCTTTGAGCTTACGATTCTGGATGTGGATGAACGGGGCATCGTGAAGCCGGAAGCATTAGAGAAAGCTATGCGGGAGGATACCATATTGGTATCCGTCATGGCAGTGAACAATGAAATCGGCGCCGTGGAACCGGTGGAGGCATTGGGCAGGCTTATCCATGAAGTGAATCCGGGTGCATTATTTCATGTGGACGGAATTCAGTCATTCGGCAAGCTGAATATCTATCCCGGACGTATGGGTATCGACTTATATTCTGTCAGTGGGCACAAATTCCATGCGGCGAAGGGAATAGGGGCATTGTACGCAAATCCAAAGGCTAAACTCCATCCCCTCATCCTGGGAGGCGGGCAGCAAAGAGATATGCGTTCGGGAACGGAAAATGTTCCGGGAATTGCCGGGCTTGGGCTGGCAGCGAAGCTTGCATATGAGAATTTAGATGAAAATACAAAGCATTTGCGGCTAATCAAAGAAAGATTGATTAGAAAAATGTGTGAACTTCCCGGGGTGACAGACAACTCCGGAGATGCACCCCATATCGCCAGCTTGAGCTTTCGGGGAATTAAAAGTGAGGTACTGCTGCATGCCTTGGAGGATAAGGGCATTTATGTATCCTCCGGCTCCGCCTGTGCCTCAAACCATCCGGGAATCAGCGGTGTGTTAAAGGCAATCGGCTTAGAAGCCGAGCTGTTAGACGCCACTTTGCGATTCAGCTTTGCCGAAAACAATACGGTTGACCAGGTGGACTATGCAGTGCAGACTGTGGGAGAGCTGCTTCCCGTGCTCAGAAGGTTTGTGCGGAAGTAATGTGGTTTGCAATGAAAGATACAAGGAGAGAGGGAACCATGGAATACAAGGCTTTTATGATTAAATATGCAGAAATTGGCACAAAGGGGAAAAACCGCTATGTCTTTGAGGACATTCTCTGCAAGAATATCAGAACAAGGTTGAAAAAATGTGGGGAATTTACAATCAAAAAGGAGTATGGGAGAATATATGTTGTAGCGGAGGCGGCCTATGATTATGAGGATACCGTAAAAGCGCTTCAGTCCGTGTTTGGCATTGTGGGTATCTGCCCGGTGGTTATGATAGAGGATACCGGCTTTGAAAATTTAAAACAAAGTGTCATTGCATACATGGATATGTGTTATCCAGATAAAAATAAGACCTTTAAGGTGCATACGAGGCGCTCGGATAAGACATATCCGATACCCTCCATGGAGATGAATTCGGAGCTTGGGCATGTGCTGCTTGAGGCATATCCGCAGCTTTCCGTAGATGTGCACGCGCCGGATATTCTGTTGCAGGTGGAGGTCAGACAGACCGGTGCCTATATTTATTCCTTGGTGATTGCAGGTCCGGGCGGGCTTCCGATTGGAACTAACGGCAGTGCCATGCTTTTGCTGTCCGGCGGTATTGACAGCCCGGTGGCGGGCTATATGATTGCAAAGAGGGGAGTAGCGATAAATGCAGTCTACTTCCATGCGCCGCCTTATACCAGTGACAGGGCAAAGCAGAAGGTGGTGGATTTGGCGAGGCTGGTGTCTGCATACACAGGGCCGATTCGCCTGCATATTGTGAATTTTACAGATATCCAGATGGCAATTTATGAAAACTGTCCCCATGAGGAGCTGACTATTATCATGCGCCGCTATATGATGAAGATTGCAGAGGCGATAGCCGAACAGGAGGACTGCTTGGGACTGATTACGGGGGAAAGTATCGGACAGGTAGCATCTCAGACCATGCACAGTCTTTATGTGACAAATGAGGTGTGCCATATGCCGGTATTCCGTCCGTGTATTGGCATGGATAAGCAGGAGATCGTGGATATTGCAGAAAAGATAGATACCTATGAAACCTCTATTCTGCCCTATGAGGACTGCTGTACCATATTTGTGGCAAAGCATCCGGTGACCAAGCCGAGGCTTGCGAAGATCAAAGAATCAGAGGCGCTGCTGTCAGAGATAATTGGAGAACTGTACCAAAAGGCGCTGGATACACTAGAAACCGTTACGGTCAGGTAGAGCAAATGCTTGAAGTGGGAGGAATTGTTAAGGAAAAAGTAGAAAAAAAGGGGCTTTATGTAAGCCCCCGAATGGTTAAAGTGTGATATGAGATTATACAGTATATGGCTTTAAGGCTTCCATAATCTCAGAAATATCAGCTTCTTCAGACTCTGTGTGGATATTTAATGTAATTGGCTTTGAGATATCCAGGCTGAAAATGCCCATAATGGACTTTGCGTCGATTACGTATCTGCCGGAAACTAAATCAAACTCAGCGTCAAAGCGGGTGATGTCGTTGACAAAGCTTTTCACCTTATCGATAGAATTTAATGAAATCTGAACTGTCTGCATGTCCTTTCCTCCTTCTTGTTCCCAAAAATGTATAATTCTATACTACATTTTAGGCTATCAAAAGTCAAGTTGAATTGTATCAAATAAAGAAAATTTGTGGTAATGTTAACTGAAAGTTATGAAGGTTATGTTTGGTCGGCTCATCCGACATTAACCGGGGAAACGAAATGAATATGAAGGACAGTATACTGAAAAATAAAAAAGCGGCAATTCTGACATTGGGCTGCAAAGTAAACCAATATGAATCCGACGCTATGGGTGGACTGCTTAAGCAGGCGGGCTGCCGGATGGTGGACTTTCAGGAGAAGGCGGATATTTATATTGTCAATACCTGCTCAGTTACGAATATTGCAGACCGAAAATCCAGGCAGATGCTGCACAGGGCAAGAAAAAACAACCCGCAGGCAGTGATTGTGGCGGCGGGCTGCTATGTGCAGGCGGACCCTGCCCATGCTATGGAGGATGCTGCAGTGGATTTGGCGTTGGGAAACAATCTGAAATACAATATTGTTGAGATTTTGGAGGAATATTTTATCAGCCGGCGGCATCTCCCGGTACAAAACTGTATGGATTTATCGAAACCGGTGGACTACGAGCCACTGTGTATTGGAAATGCCGGGTCGGTAAGCAACACCAGGGCTTATGTAAAAGTGCAGGACGGCTGCAACCAGTTTTGCTCCTACTGCATTATCCCTTATACCAGAGGGCGTATTAGAAGCCGCCTGCCGGAAGATGTGCTGGCAGAGGTTCGGGAGCTGGCGCAGGGCGGCTGCAGGGAAATCGTACTCACGGGAATCCATTTAGCCTCTTATGGTATGGATAAAAAGGATAATACCGGCGGGAAGGAAGGACTTTTAGCACTGGCATCCGCAGTGTCAGAGGTGGAGGGAATCTGCCGGGTTCGCTTAGGCTCCCTGGAACCGGGTATTATCACGGAGGAATTTTTGGAGGGACTGAAAAATAACAGCAAATTCTGTCCTCATTTCCACCTGTCCCTGCAGAGCGCATGCGATGAAACCTTAAAGCGGATGAACCGGAAATATACAATTGAGGAATATGCAGAAAAATGCAGCCTGGTTCGGCGCTATTTTGATAATCCGGCGATAACTACCGATGTGATTGTCGGATTTCCGGGAGAAACAGAAGAAGAATTTAGGATAACTGTGGAAAATCTGGAGAAACTTAATCTATATGAGATGCATGTCTTCAAATTTTCTCCCCGGAAGAATACGGTGGCATACGGTCTGCCGGGACAGGTGCCGGAGCCTGTGAAGTCTAAAAGAAGCGAGGCGCTTATGGAAATGGCGAGGCGGCATCAGGCGTGCTATGAAGAGCTGTTTCAAGGGCAGAGTGTTGAGGTGCTTGTGGAGGAAATGATAGAGCTTGCGGGAAGGCGTTATGCCAGCGGACATACGGCAAACTATATCAAGGTACTGTTTCCCTCTGAGGAAGATTTGGGTAATCAGCTGGTACAGGTATGCTATGGGCGGCATTACAGTAAACAAATATAAAAAAATATAAAGGTTGCTATTTTATAGTTTTTATATTAAAATAGCAATATCTGTTAAGGAAATATACGGCAAAATATGAAAATCAAAGTTATGATTGGTCGCACGCTCCTACGGAGTATACGACATTTAAGGACGTGATAAGATGAATAACCAAAATACACAATATATCAATGCCAGGAGAAATGACGTGCTGGAGGTTACGGACATTCTAGCAGAGGTCTATGCGGCCTTATCTGAAAAGGGTTATAATCCTGTCAGTCAGATTGTAGGTTATGTTATGAGCGGGGATCCGACCTACATCACCAGTTATAGAAATGCCCGAAGCCTGATTATGAAGGCAGAACGGGATGAGATTATCGAAGTGCTGTTAGAGAACTATATTGAGACACGTTTAAAATAACTTAGAGGTAACTTATGAGAATCATGGGACTTGACTATGGTACTGTCACGGTGGGCGTTGCGGTTTCCGATGCGCTTGGAATCACTGCCCAGCCTGTGGAGACCATAACCAGGAAGATGGAGAACAAGCTCCGCCAGACCTTAGCCCGCATAGAAGCTTTGATTGCGGAGTATGAGGTCGATTTTATTGTGCTCGGATATCCTCTTCACATGAACAACACGGCAGGAGAACGCGCCAAGGCATGTGAGGAGTTCAAAGCCCATTTAGAACGCTTGACTGGCCTTTCGGTCTGCCTTTGGGATGAACGGCTGACGACAGTGCAGTCAGAGCGT
>CAMWOF010000154.1 GCA_947175805.1 uncultured Clostridiaceae bacterium | reverse complement strand
TCCATGGTTTGAGGTCGCTACCGTGGCGGCTTCTCCGAGAAGTGCGGGGAAAACATACAAAGAGGCAGTCGGCGAACGCTGGAAAATGGATACCCCGATGCCGGAGGCAGTAAAGAATCTGATTGTATACAATGTAAATGAGGTAGAGAAGGTGGCCTCCACCGTAGATTTTGTGTTTTCGGCAGTAGATATGTCCAAGGATGAGATTAAGGCGATTGAGGAGGCATATGCAAAGACGGAGACACCGGTGGTTTCTAACAATTCTGCCCACCGCTGGACCCCGGATGTGCCGATGGTAGTGCCTGAGATTAACGCAGAACATATGAAGGTGATTGATTTCCAGAAGCAGCGTCTGCAGACAAAGAGAGGGTTCGTTGCTGTGAAGCCTAACTGCTCCATCCAGAGCTATGCGCCGGTACTGACCGCCTGGAAGGAGTTTGAGCCATATGAGGTAGTTGCTACCACGTATCAGGCAATCTCCGGTGCTGGCAAGACCTTTAAGGACTGGCCGGAAATGGAGGGAAACATCATTCCCTATATCGGCGGTGAAGAGGAGAAATCAGAAAAAGAGCCACTTCGTATATGGGGGCATATTGATGAGGAGAAGGGGGAGATTGTCCCGGCAGAGCTTCCGGTTATTTCCTGCCAGTGTATTCGGGTTCCGATATTAAATGGTCACACCGCTGCAGTTTTTGTTAAGTTTAAAAAGAAGCCTACAAAGGAGCAGCTAATTGAAAAGCTGGTTTCTTTCCAGGGTGTGCCGCAGGAGTTAAAGCTTCCTAGTGCACCGAAGCAGTTTATCCAATATTTAGAAGAGGAAAACAGACCGCAGGTTACTGCGGATGTGGATTTTGAAAACGGCATGGGCATTAGTGTAGGCCGTATCCGAGAGGATCACATTTATGACTGGAAGTTTGTGGGGTTATCCCACAATACGGTGCGTGGCGCTGCCGGAGGTGCTGTTCTCTGTGCGGAGCTTTTAAAGGCGCAGGGTTATATATCAAAAAAAGAATAGGAGGTATGCTTAATGAAGCACTTAATATTGGTTACTTCTCCACCGGCATGTGGAAAAACCTACATTTCCAAGCAGCTTGCAAAAGCGCTTACGAATTGTGTATATCTGGACAAGGATACACTGATTGTTCTTTCCAAGCAGATTTTTAAGGTTGCAAACCAGGAGTATAACCGTTCTTCTGACTTTTTCCAGAGGGAGATTCGGGATTATGAATATTATGCAATTTTAGATATTGCAATGGAGGCATTAGACTATAACGATACGGTGTTAATCAACGCACCTTTTACGGATGAGATTCGCAATGAGATGTGGCTGAATCAGCTCCGGGCGCGCCTCTCCAAGAAGGATGCCGATTTAAAGATTGTTTGGGTAAATACGTCCAAGGAAGTATGCCATGAGCGTATGATTCGCCGCAATTCCGACAGAGATACATGGAAGCTGAAGCATTGGGATGAGTATATTAACAGCCAGAATTTTGAACAGCCGGAGCATATTGATGATTTAATCGTATTCCAGAATTCTTCGGATGAGGAATTTGCTAATTCCCTGAAGGATGCGGTAAAGATATTGCGTGGCTAGAGGAATAATGAAAGACATTACAGAGCACAGCAGATTTTAGGAGGACACCATGGCTGACATCAGAGCATTTTCGTGTGTGCGTCCAAGGGCTGATTTAGCCGAGCGGATTGCAGCGTTACCATACGATGTGTATAACAGACAAGAGGCAAAGGCAGAGATTGCCAGGGAACCCTTGTCATTTTTAAGAATAGACCGGGCAGAAACAAATTTTGACGACAGTGTGGATACCTATGCGCCGGAGGTCTATGAAAAAGCAAAAGCACTATTGAGGGAAATGATAGAGGATGGCAGCTTTGTTAAGGATGGGAAATCCTGCTATTATGTTTATGAACTGACCATGGAAGGACGGGCACAAACCGGTCTGGTTGCATGTGCCTCTATTGATGATTATATGGGCAATATCATAAAAAAGCACGAGAACACCAGGGAGGAAAAGGAACAAGACCGTATCTGCCATGTGGATGTCTGTAATGCGCAGACCGGACCAATTTTCTTGGCATACCGTGCCAAGGATAGTATCCGGCAGACTGTAGCCCGTGTGAAGGATGAGAAGCCGGTATATGATTTTCTCTCTCCTGATGGCATCCGCCATGCGGTCTGGGTCATGGAAAATGAAAGCGATATTCAGACGGTGTCAGAGGCTTTTGCAGGTATGGACAGCATTTATATTGCGGATGGTCATCACAGGTGTGCCTCAGCGGTCAAGGTGGGATTGAATCGGCGACAGAGTCATCCCGGCTATGATGGCACAGAGGAATTTAACTTCTTTTTAGCAGTTTTGTTTCCTGATGAGGATTTGATGATTATGCCATATAACAGGGTTGTCAAGGACTTGAACGGCTTGTCAGAGACGGAGTTTATGGACAAGCTTTCACAGAGGTATGAGATAGAGAGAAGGGATACTGAAGTAACACCTGGACATAAGGGACAGGTTGGTATGTATTTAAAGGGACAGTGGTATCTGCTAACGCCAAAGCCGGAGCTGATATCTGATGACCCGGTGGAAGGACTGGATGTGTCTGTCTTACAGAATTATGTATTGAGTCCGATTTTGGGAATCGATGACCCCAGAACAGATAAAAGAATTGATTTTGTTGGCGGTATTCGTGGCAATGAGGAGCTTATGAGACGTGTACATACAGATATGGAGGTAGCATTTTCAATGTATCCTACCTCTATTCAGGAATTGTTTGAGGTTGCGGATGCGGGTATGCTAATGCCTCCGAAATCTACCTGGTTTGAACCGAAGCTTCGGAGTGGTATTTTCATTCACGAATTGTAAGTGTTTATGGATAGGAGGAGGCGTTGTATGGCTAGACGGAAAGAAATATTTGCAATTAACTGGATGGAGGTTCAGGCATTGGCGGATGCAAAGCACAACGATCCGCACCATATACTGGGCATACACGAATGCCTGGATGACGTGTATATCAATGTTTATATACCCAATGCACGGACTGTCACAGCAATTGAGAAGGCGAAAAAGAAAAAATATGCGTTAGTGAGTGAGAGAATTGACGGCTTTTTCAGTGTTAAAATCAGGAACAGACATAAATTTGAATATGAACTAAAGGTAAAATATGAGGACGGGACAGAGTCCGTATTTATTGACCCTTATGTGTTTGAGCCGGTCATTGACCCGATAGATGTGAGTCGGTTTAATGAGGGGATTCATTATGAAATATATAAAAAGCTGGGTGCGCATCCCATGACTGTGGACGGCGTGGAAGGTGTTTATTTTGCCGTATGGGCGCCTAATGCAGAACGGGTCAGCGTGGTAAGCAACTTTAACGACTGGGATGGCAGAAGGCATCCGATGCGCAAACTGGAGTATTCCGGCATCTATGAGCTTTTTATTCCGGGGGTAAAGCTGGGTGAGATTTATAAATATGAAATTGCAGGCAGAAACGGCGGTGTGTTTATGAAAGCAGACCCATATGCCAATGCATCGGAGTTGCGCCCTGCTGATGCCTCACGGATTGTATCCCTTGATTATACATGGTCGGATGATGCATGGATGGGGGAGCGGACGGGAAATTATAACCGCCCGGTCAACATTTACGAGGTACATTTAGGATCATGGAAGCGCCCGGAGGACGGGAGAGAGTTTTACAATTACCGTGAGCTTGCCGGTCTGCTTTGCGATTATGTGAAGGAAATGGGCTATACCCATATTGAGCTGATGCCGGTGATGGAGCATCCCTATGATCCGAGCTGGGGCTATCAGGTGACGGGTTATTTTGCGCCTACCTCCAGATATGGAGATGCAACAGATTTTATGTATTTTGTGGATTATATGCACCGGGAAGGTATTGGCGTCATTCTGGACTGGGTGCCTGCCCATTTTCCAAAAAATGACAGTGGTCTGGGGCGGTTTGACGGCACCTGCCTATATGAGCATCCAGATCCGAGACGAGGAGAGCATCCGCATTGGGGGACATATATATTCGACTACGGTAAAAAGGAAGTTTGCAATTTCCTCGTTTCCAATGCTCTTTATTGGGCAGAATATTATCATGTGGATGGGATTCGCATGGATGCGGTTGCCTCTATGCTGTATTTAGATTATGGGCGTCAAGGCGGAAACTGGCTGCCAAATATGTACGGCGGCAACGAAAATTTAGAGGCTATTGATATGCTGAAGCAGTTAAATGGGATTATGCGGGAACGGTTTCCGGGTTGTATGCTGATTGCAGAAGAATCCACAGCATGGCCGATGATGACCAGTCCGTTAGAGGAGGGCGGTCTTGGCTTTGATTATAAATGGAATTTGGGGTGGATGCATGATTTTCTGGGATATATGCAGTTAGACCCGCTCTACAGGAAGTATCATCACAATGAACTGACCTTCAGCATGGTATACGCCTACAGCGAGAAGTTTATGCTGACCATATCCCATGATGAGGTGGTACATGAAAAGAGCTCGCTGATTGGGAAAATGCCCGGAGGATATGAGGATAAGTTTTCTAATCTCCGTATTCTTTACGGTTATATGATGGCGCATCCAGGCAAAAAGCTCTTGTTTATGGGGCAGGAATTTGCACAGTTTAAGGAATTTAATGAGGCCTCCGAGCTGGATTGGAGCCTGTTTGAATTTGATGCTCATGTGATTATGCAGACATATGTAAAGGCGCTTAATCAGTTATATGTGGAGGAGCCTGCATTTTATGCCATGGACTACGACTCGGAGGGCTTTGAATGGATTGACAGTATTTCTGCAAATAACAGTATTCTTGTATTTGCGAGAAAGACGGACAAAAAGGAGGATACATTGATCATCATCTGTAATTTTACACCGATGGAGCATGTGTCCTATCAGATAGGCGTCCCGTACAGGGGAAAATATAAAGAGATTTTTTCCAGTGATGAGAGCCGGTTTGGCGGTGAGGGGAAAACCAACAAGACCTTGAAGCAGACAAAGAAGGAATCCTGCAATGAACGGGATTATTCTATCTCTGTGACGGTGCCGCCGCTTTCCTTTACGGTATTTAAATACAAAGAAAAATAAGTGCTAGCAGATTTTTTACATCCGACGTCGTGGGGAGAGCTTCTCCCTACGGCGTTTAGCTGTGTGAAGGGAGGCAGTCAGATGCTTTTTCAGAACAAAGAAATGGAAGATGTGGTAGAGCAGATGGAACAATCGGCGGATTTTCTAAAGGAAAATTTGGATAAGCTGATAGCCTGGGCAACCGATAAGGCTGCCAGTCTGGTTTTAGCGGTCTTATTTCTGGTGATAGGCTTTAAGGTTGTAAAGCTTATTGTTAAGCTGTCGAAGAAATCCTTTGAACGCCATAATGTGGATGCCAGTGTGGCGGGCTTTTTGATTTCATTAATGCAAATACTGTTTAATGTTTTGGTTTGCATCACGTCTGCCACGATACTGGGTTTCCAGATGACCTCCTTTATTACACTGCTGGGTACTGCAGGACTTGCTGTGGGCATGGCACTGCAGGGAAGCCTTTCCAATTTGGCAGGCGGTGTCCTGATTTTGCTTTTAAAGCCCTTTTCCATCGGGGATTATATTATAGAAAAGGGAACCGGCCAGGAGGGCACGGTCACTGCCATAGACATCTTTTATACCAGACTTACTACTGTGGATAACCGGATGGTTGTGGTGCCCAACGGCAGCCTGTCCGCCACCAGTATTATCAATGTCACAGCCAATCCTACCAGGCGGCTTGATTTAACGATTGACGTGGCTTATGATTCAGATGTGGATGCGGTGAAGCAGTGCCTGGAGGAAATCATTCGCGCTGATAATCGTGTGCTTGTCACAGAGCCGGTAGATGTTTTTATTGATATGTTTGATGCCAGCGCCATTCGGATGGGGATACGTTTTTGGATACCCGGCAATGAATACTGGCAGGTAAAGTGGGACATGCAGCAGCGAATTTGGGACGGCCTGAACCAAAATGGGATTCAAATTCAATATAA
>CAMWOF010000153.1 GCA_947175805.1 uncultured Clostridiaceae bacterium | reverse complement strand
AAACAGTGTGAGGTGGCAGAGGAGATGAGAAACCGGGCGGATGCTTTGGCAAATGAGGGAAAGACACCGCTGTTTTTCAGTTATGGGAAAAGGCTGCTGGGTATGATTGCCGTGGCGGATGTGCTGAAGGAGGATAGCGCCCAGGCAATCTGTGAGCTTAAGAATCTGGGGATTCAGGTTATCATGCTGACCGGCGACAATGTCCGCACGGCCAATGCTATCGGCAGGCAGGCAGGGGTGGACAGCGTGATAGCAGGCGTACTGCCTGACGGCAAGGAAGAGGTCATCCGCAATCTGCAGCAGACGGGCGGCGGCATCCGTTCGGGACAGGGTGCGGAGGAAAAAGAGAATAGACGGGGAAAGAAAGAGACAGGTATCAAAGTGTGCATGGTGGGGGACGGCATCAATGATGCGCCGGCGCTCACCCGCGCGGATATCGGTATCGCCATCGGAGCGGGCACCGACATTGCTATAGATGCTGCGGATGTGGTGTTGATGAAAAGCAGGCTGCAGGATGTACCGGCGGCCATCCGCTTGAGCCGAGCGACGCTTCGGAATATTCACCAGAACCTGTTCTGGGCGTTTTTTTACAATGTAATCGGAATTCCCCTGGCAGCAGGTGTGTGGATTCCTGTATTCGGCTGGCAGCTGAACCCGATGTTTGGTGCGGCCGCCATGAGTTTATCCAGCTTTTGTGTGGTCAGCAATGCACTGCGGCTCAATCTGTGCAAGCTGTATGACGGACGGAAGGATAAGCCGTTAAAACATAGTAGAAAACAGGCAGAAAGCTATCCGACAGAAACAAATCTGCCGGAGCAAAATAAAAAGAAAGAAAAGGAGACGATGCAGATGGAAAAGACACTGGAGATTACAGGTATGATGTGTGGACACTGCGAGGCAAGAGTTAAAAAGACACTGGAGGCACTAGAGGGTGTTACGGAGGCAGTGGTAAGCCATGAAAAAGGGACTGCCGTGGTGAAGCTGGCGGCTCAAGTGGAGGATGAAGTGCTGAAAAATGCAGTAGAGGCGCAGGATTACACCGTGACCGCCTTGCATTAATCCATAGGCAGAGGAGACAGAACAGTTTTCTCTGCCTGTTTTTTACGTTAAAATCCTTTTTTGGAATGTTTTTTCATTAAATTTATGTGGAAAATAGTTGTCAATCAGTGTTTGTTCGTGTTAGAATGTAGGATACATGTTGATTTTTTCAAGAGTTTTTATGCAGATGCCGGGAACGGCATTTCATTATGGGAGGGATTGTTGATGATGGAATACTTGCATAACCGGAGCGTGAAAAAAAGAGCTGCGCTCTTTATGGTAATCATAATGGCTGTTACACTGTTTACCGCTGTACCTGCACGCTTTGTGTCTGCGGCGTCCACACCGGTCAGTAAGCATGGCAAGCTGTCTGTGGAAGGTACAGATTTGGTGGATAAGAAGGGGAACCAGTTTCAGATCCGGGGCATCAGTACCCACGGAATTAACTGGGATACAGGCAAACCCTATGTAAATAAAAAAGCATTTAAGACGCTGCGGGATGAGTGGGGTGTCAATGCCATCCGCCTTGCCATGTATACGGAGGAGTATAACGGCTATTGCAGCGGCGGTAACCAGAAGGAGCTTAAAAAGCTTGTGAACAAGGGCGTCAGCTATGCTACGGAGCTTGGCATGTATGCGGTTATTGATTGGCATATTTTAAGCGATGGTGATCCAAACCGACATTATGATGATGCAAAGAAGTTTTTTACTGCTATGGCAAAAAAATACAAGAATGCTAACAATGTTATCTATGAGATATGTAACGAGCCAAATGGCAGCAGTTGGAAAGACATTAAGTCCTACGCCAAGAAAATCATTAAGGTCATCCGCAAATACGATAAGGATGCGGTGATTATCGTTGGAACTCCGACATGGTCGCAGTTAGGCTCAGATGGCACCTCTAATGAGGTGGCGGACAGTCCGATAACCGGATATGACAATATCATGTACTCTCTGCATTTCTATGCAAGTGAGGCTTCCCATAGCCAATATCTTCCGAAGAAGCTTGATTATGCCCGGGGAAAGGGGCTGCCGGTGATTGTATCAGAGTTTGGGCTGTCTGAGGCAAACGGTAACGGAAGCATAAACAAAAAATCAGCGGATAAATGGTTTAAACAGCTGGATAAATACAATATCAGCTATTTTTGCTGGAGTCTTAGCAATAAGGACGAATCCGCCTCCCTTTTAAAGAAGGGAACAAAAAAGACCAGTGGCTGGAAGAGCAGTGATTTATCCACTGCCGGAAAGTACATAAAAAAGAAGTATTTGGCCCGGAAGAAAAAGCTGGGTAAGAAAGCATAATTGATTATGCACAAAGGAGGAGCAAGAGCATGGACAAGTTACTGGAACCTGTTCTG
Source organism: uncultured Clostridiaceae bacterium (assembly GCA_947175805.1). Lineage (GTDB taxonomy): Bacteria > Bacillota > Clostridia > Lachnospirales > Lachnospiraceae > RGIG6919. The sequence continues at coordinate 3,639 of CAMWOF010000153.1, read as the reverse complement.
GGAGCACTGCTCGTTGTTGTTTTTATATATTTAATGATATGGACAGTGAAGTTTTTTGGATTCAGCGTGGAGAGAAGCCGCGTGAGACGCTTAAAGCGGGCAAGGGAAAAGATGGACTCCATTAAGCTGCGCACCATTGGTTGTTCTAAAAATTACTGGTATAACAAGCAGGATGTAGAGGACAGGCCGGAGGGACGCCCAATGGAATCCTACTACCACTATTTTGACAAGGCAGAGGATTGTTTAAAGGATCTGATTATTGAGATGTATGACTGTGGTCTTGTGAGAACCGAGATGCTTGAGGCGATTGCCTATAGCGGTGGGATGGTAGGAAACGAGGCAAAAAGCTATGTCCAGAATCTTCACGATGAGAATGTGGTTGCAGCCAAGGAAGAAAAAGAGGCCTTAGTCAAAGCGGGAGCGGATAAGAGTACGATTCAGATTCCTGTGGTTGACTGGGATTTAGAAGATATTTTAGAGGAGCAGTTAGCCGAAGCGGCAAGGCGTGAACGGCAGGAGGCGTTGGAGGCACAAAAGGCGCTGGACGAAGCGGAACGGATTTTGAACAAACGAAATCAGGATTTGTTTATGCCCATGCCTATGCCTGTCAGGGAAGTTAAACCAATCCGAAAAAAATCGGACAGCCACAAGACGGCGGAGCTTGGAAGAGCCAGATTAGAGGCAGACAAAAGGAACCGCCTTTTGAAAGAAAAGATTGAAGAGGAAGCAAGAGAAGAGGATGCAGCGTTTGATGCGGAATATGCAGAAGCCATAGAAGAGCAGAAAGCAATTGCCGGACAAGAGCCAGAGGAAAAAGTGGACGAGGTTGTGGAGGCGGCGCTTTCCGAGGAGACCCATGATTTGGCGGAAAATGTATTGCATGAGGCGGAAAATGAGCTCCATGAGGCAGAGGAGGAAAAACATCATCTGAATGAGGAGCTTGGCCCAATGAGCAAGGAAGAAAAGGAAGCCTATGAGAAGGACATTTTAATCCGCACGGCGGTATATGAGAGCTGGGTCAGCTATGTATTCCGTCTGTATGAGATGATAAATATTAATGCAAATGAAGAGATTCGCAATGAAATCCGCATTGCCCTTATGGAATATGGACATCAGGATGTGGAAGTATTGTTGCACAGTCCCGAATAACGGACGATGTGAGCAGTGTGTTTGTGTATGCAGATATGCTGCTCTTTCTTTATTTTGCGTTTTTGTTTACAAACAATTATAATTGCATATACTATTGTGAAAGGATGGATGAATAAACGATGCAAATGGCAATGATTCTGTTAATACCGTTTATAGGAACCGTTTTAGGCTCTGCCATGGTGTTTTTTATGCGGGACTCCATGAATCCCTGGCTGGAAAAGGTGCTTTTGGGGTTTGCCTCCGGCGTGATGATTGCGGCCTCTGTATGGTCCCTTTTGATTCCAGCCCTGGAGCTTGCGGAGGAAGGTACCGGGCTTTCGTGGTTTCCGGCGGCGACAGGGTTCCTGTTGGGAATTGTATTTCTGCTTTTGTTAGACAGCTTGATTCCTCATTTACATTTAGATAGTGACCGGCCCGAAGGGCTGAAGTCAGGCTTACCAAAATCGATAATGTTGATTCTGGCGGTGACGCTGCATAATCTGCCGGAGGGAATGGCGGTGGGGGTAACATGCGCAGGCGCCTTCATGGGCGACGTGGGGATAACCGTTGCCGGGGCATTTACACTTGCCCTTGGTATTGCAATACAGAACTTTCCGGAGGGGGCGATTATATCTATGCCATTAAAAAGCTCCGGTTTATCTAAGGGGAAAGCATTTTTGTACGGGGCTTTATCCGGGGTGGTGGAACCGTTGGGAGCATTGGGCACCATATTGCTGGCAAAGCAGGTGCAAATCATACTGCCCTATATGCTCTCCTTTGCGGCGGGAGCCATGATTTATGTGGTCATTGAGGAGTTGATTCCCGAGTCACAGATGGGCGAACACTCCAATATGGGAACCATAGGTGCAGCGATTGGCTTTACGCTAATGATGGTGCTCGATGTTGCACTTAGCTAAGCTGCTTAGTGTGGTGATATTTGCCGGCAGGCATGCATAGGATGAAAGTAATGATAAGCTTTCGGGAGTGTAATGTCATGGATAGCATAAAATTGGACCCGCAGCTTGGGCTGGCGCTTAACACTACAGATGCACAAAGAGAAAAAAATTTGGAGTTGAACATCGGATATGATGCTGCCTCCCGGCAGTGGGAGCTGTTGGTGCAGTATATCGGAAATTTACAGGCAGTGGTTGAGGCATTACCACTGTCTGTTGTTTATCTGATGGGGGATTATGCGATTGTAACAATCAAGGAATCGGATATCCCCCGTTTACTGGAATTTCCGCAGATTGCATATGTGGAAAAGCCACGCAGCCTGGTTCTGGATTGGAATGAAAATCAATTGGAGGACTATCCGCAAATACAGCCACAGGCAGAGCTTGCCGCCGCCTCCATACTGGGAACGGATATGGAGGGGATTGCTGCATCATGCCTGCCTGCGGTGTACCGGGAGCCTTATAACCTGACAGGGGCGGGTACGATTATCTGTATTGCCGATTCGGGGATTGACTATCTGCACCCTGCATTTCTAAAGGCGGATAAAACCACCAGAATTCTTGCTATCTGGGATCAGACCATAGAAGGGACGCCGCCCGCGGGATTTCGTCTTGGTACCCTGTACACTGAGGCGCAGATTAATGAGGCGCTTACGGCGGAGCCTGGAACAAAAGGCCCATTTGCTGCCAGGGAGGCAGCGCTTGCGCTGGTTCCTACCACAGACCGAAGCGGTCATGGCACCCATGTAGCGGGGATAGCGGCAAATGTGGCGCCGGAGGCTTCCCTGTTGATTGTAAAGCTTGCCAGCGGCAGGAACCAGGATGTGCCAAAAACCTCTGAGCTGATACAGGCGGTGACCTTTGCGAAGCGTTTTGCGGACAACGTCAATATGCCGCTTTCTGTTAATCTCAGCTATGGGAATAACTATGGCGCCCATGACGGGACAGCGCTGACGGAGCGGTATCTGGATTTGGTTGCATCTATGGCGCGGGTCAGTATTTGTGTGGGCACGGGAAATGATGGCGCCTCTGCGCGGCATATCAGCAGGCAGCTTGCCGGAAGGCGCAAATATATAGAGGAATTTACGGTGGCGACTTATGAGAGAAGCTTAAACCTCCAGATATGGAAGCAGCTGGCAGATGATATGGAAATTACGCTGGTGGCGCCAAACGGGAGACGGCTGGGTCCCTTTGGAGATATTTCAGACAGGGAGGCGGCGAGGCGTTCAGAGGGGGTCTACACGAGATATTTTGCAGCAGATACGGAGGTCGGCATATATCAGGGGCTTCCCACGCCTTATAACCAGTCACAGCAGATATTTATTGCCTTCAGTCCGCTTGCGGACTATATCTTGTCCGGTGTCTGGCAGATAGAGATAAATACGGGGACGATTGCAAATGGGCGTGTAAATCTCTGGCTGCCGGTGGCGGAGGCGACCAGCGCCGCTACAGGTTTATTGCGTCCTCCAGCGGAGGCAACCCTGCCGATTCCATCCTCTGCGGAGCGGGTGATTTCGGTGGCGGCATATAATTCCATTACCGATGCCCAGGTAGCGTT
>CAMWOF010000152.1 GCA_947175805.1 uncultured Clostridiaceae bacterium | reverse complement strand
CTATAATACATAGTATTGAAAACTATTTGAAAGGGCAAAATATACTATGAGTTATCAAATTATCAGTGACAGTTCATGCGATTTGGGCGCTGCCCTCGCGGCAGAGAAGCAGATTACGGTGGTTCCGTTTTATGTTGCGTTCGATGAAGAAAGTTATAAAAAAGAGATTGAAGAAATGGGCATCCGGGATTTTTACCAGCAGATGGTGGATAATCCTACGGTATTTCCTAAGTCCTCCATGCCGTCTGTGCAGGATTATGCAGATGTTTTTACGCCTGTGATAGAGCGTGGCGAAGCGGTGCTTTGCCTTTGTATTTCGAGCAAGTTCAGCGGCTCGTTACAGTCTGCAATCACTGCCAGGGATATGCTGCTTGAGAAATATCCAGAGGCACAGATTACGGTGATGGACACGATGGTTAACACCGTGCTGCAGGGTATTTTTGTGCTGGAGGCGGTGCGGCTCAGGGATGCGGGCATACCCTATGAGGAGGCGGTTGCTAGGCTGGAAAAGGTCAGGGATACGGGACGCATTTTCTTTACGGTTGGCAGTATTGATTATCTGCAGCATGGCGGACGCATCGGCAAGGTTGCAGGCGCAGCAGTTTCCGTGTTGGGTATTAAGCCTTTGATTACCTTGAAGGAAGGAGAAATTTTTTCCTCCGGTGTGGCACGGGGCAGAAAAAAGTCATTGGATAAGGTGATTTCTCTGTTAAAGGCATATTTAGAGGAGAATCATGCAGATATCAGGGATTACAGTATATGTATCGGCTATGGCTATGATTATGAGGAAGCGCAGGCTTTTCAGGCGCAGGTAAAGTCGGAGCTGGCTTCGGAGTTTGGTGATTTTGATTTGCCTCTTTTCCAGATTGGTGCGACCATCGCAGTGCACACAGGGCCGTATCCGCTGGGTGTGGCAATTGTGAAAAGGACGTAAGCGCCGATAGTTTGGTCGTCGGTGTTTTCAGGCTGCTTGCATTTATGTTTATAGAAATTTAACACAAATATTGGTAGAACAATAAGAAAAAACATAGTATAATAAGGCTGTTGTGCAGGTTTGCAGACAGTCTTTTGTTTTTTGAACGAACGCTCCTACGGAGTATACGACATATGAAAAGGGGAAGCCATATGGAAAAATATATCATTGCACTAGATCAGGGAACTACAAGCTCCCGCTGTATTGTATTTAATAAGCAGAGCGAAATGATCTCTGTAACCCAGAGGGAATTTACCCAGTACTATCCGCAAAACGGATGGGTGGAGCAGGATGCCAACGAAATCTGGGCGACACAGCTTGGCGTTATGATGGAGGCAAAGGCAAAGCTGAATCTATCTCCAGAGGATGTGGCCGCCATTGGCATTACCAACCAGAGGGAAACCACGGTTGTGTGGGATAAAAAGACAGGGGAACCAATTTGCAGCGCCATTGTCTGGCAGTGCAGACGGACAGCGGCGGAGATTGAAGCATTAAAGCAGGAGGGCTATGACAAGGTGATTTTGGAAAAAACAGGCCTGATTGCAGACCCCTATTTTTCTGCTACAAAGCTTCAGTGGATTCTCGACAATGTGGAAGGCGCCAGAGCCAGGGCACAGGCGGGGGAGCTTTTGTTTGGTACCGTGGATACCTGGCTGATGTATAAGCTTACCGGGGGCAGGGTACATGCCACCGATTATACAAATGCATCACGCACGATGCTGTTCAATATACACACATTAACATGGGATGAAGAACTGTTGGCTCGTTTTCGTATTCCGGCATGCATGCTGCCGGAGGTTCGGGACAGCTCCTTTGTCTACGGATATACTGACGCCACTATTTTTGGCGGCGAGGTGCCGATTGCAGGGGTGGCGGGCGACCAGCAGGCGGCGCTGTTCGGACAGTGCTGTTTCCAGCCGGGGCAGGCAAAGAATACCTATGGCACAGGCTGCTTTTTATTGATGAATATCGGTGAAACGCCAAGGATATCAAACCATGGGCTGATTACCACCATTGCCATCGGTTTAAACGGCAGGGTGCAGTATGCTTTAGAGGGCAGCGTTTTTGTGGCAGGCGCGGCCATACAATGGCTTCGGGATGAGCTTAAGCTGATTGAGCATGCAGGAGATACGGAAGAGATTGCCCTTTCCGTAGCGGATAGCAATGGCGTTTATGTGGTGCCTGCATTTACCGGGCTTGGTGCGCCGTATTGGGACGCCTATGCCAGAGGTGCAGTGTTTGGACTCACGAGAGGAGCCAGCAAAGCACATATTGTACGGGCAACCCTGGAATCACTGGCATACCAGAGTGCAGATGTCATCACCGCCATGGAAGAGGACGCAGGTATTGCCTTAGACAGCCTGAGGGTGGACGGCGGCGCCAGCGCCAATAACTTTTTGTTGCAGTTTCAGGCGGATATACTGCATAAGGAAATTGTCAGACCAAAAGTCATAGAGACTACAGCCTTGGGGGCAGCCTATCTGGCAGGCCTGGCGGTGGGTTACTACGGCAGCCTGGAGGAGATTCAGGGCAATTCCGGCGTTGACAGGATCTATCAGCCGAAAATGTCACAGGAGAAAAGAAGTTCTTTGTTAGAGGGCTGGAAGTCCTGTGTTGGCAGGCTGTTGCAATGAGTAAAGCATAGATGATAGAAAGGAACTATATAGTATGATTAAAACATTGTTGGCACAGGTGAAGGAATTTAAAAAGGATTCTATTCTGACGCCTGTATTTATGATTCTGGAGGTCATACTGGAGACGTTGATTCCGATTTGTATGGCATCTATTATTGATGACGGTGTGGAGCAGGGTGATATGCGCCGGATTTATCTGATGGGCGGCATCATGTTTGTGTTGGCAGCACTGTCGCTGCTGGTGGGCACGCTGGGAGGAAAATATGGTGCAAGGGCGTCCACGGGCTTTGCCAGGAACCTTAGAAAGGCGATGTATGAGAATATTCAGACATTTTCATTCTCAAATATTGATAAGTACAGCACGGCGGGACTGGTCACCCGGCTGACCACTGATGTGAGCAATCTGCAGATGGCATACCAGATGATTCTCCGCATGTGTATGCGTGCGCCTGCCAGCCTGATTTTTGCTATGACCATGGCATTTTTAATTAATGCAAAATTGGCAAGTGTTTATCTGGTGGCGGTTCTTGCGCTGGGCGCCTGTTTAATGCTGATAATTAAAAAAGCTATGAAATATTTTAACCAGGTATTTGAAAAGTATGATGAGTTAAATGCCAGTGTGCAGGAAAATGTCATAGCGATGCGGGTAGTAAAGGCATTTGTCAGAGAGGACTACGAAAAGGAAAAATTTAAGAGAGCAAGCGAAAATCTATACAAGATGTTCGTAGGAGCAGAGCGCGTGGTAGCATATAACGCACCGTTGATGCAGCTTACCGTATACTCCTGCATCATGCTGATTAGCTGGATTGGCGCCAAGATGGTGGTGGTCGGCGGCTTAAAAACGGGGCAGCTCATGAGTCTGCTCACCTACTGCATGAACATTTTGATGAGCCTGATGATGCTCTCCATGGTATTTGTGATGATTACCCTGTCCATGGCAAGTGCAAGACGTATTGCAGAGATATTAAATGAAAAGGCAGATTTAGTAAATCCTGCGGAGCCGATTTACGAGGTAAAGGACGGCAGTATTGTGTTTGACCATGTATCATTTCATTACAAAGCAGGCGGGGAGAATCAGGTGCTGACAGATATCAATCTGCGTATTGACTCCGGTGAGACGATTGGTATTATCGGCGGAACCGGAAGCGCAAAATCCAGTCTGGTGAACCTGATCAGCCGGCTTTATGACGTGACGGAGGGCGTGGTGCTTGTCGGCGGTGAGGACGTCAGGAATTATGACATGGATACGCTTCGGAACCAGGTGTCCGTTGCGCTTCAGAAAAATGTATTGTTCTCCGGTACGATTTTAGAGAACCTGCGCTGGGGTGACAAAGACGCCACCGAGGAGGAATGTATGCAGGCGTGCAGGCTTGCCTGTGCAGATGAGTTTATTGAAAAAATGCCAGAAAAATATAACACCTACATAGAGCAGGGCGGGGCAAATGTATCCGGCGGGCAGAAGCAGAGGCTTTGTATTGCAAGGGCGCTTTTGAAAAAGCCGAAGATTCTGATTTTAGATGACAGCACCAGTGCGGTGGATACGGCGACGGATGCGAAAATCCGCCAGGCGTTTGCCACCGAGATTCCTGACACTACCAAGCTTATCATTGCCCAGAGAATATCCAGTGTACAGCATGCAGACCGGATTATCGTCATGGAGGACGGCAGAGTGGACGGTATTGGCACGCATGAGGAATTGTTAGAGCATAATGCAATCTACCGGGAGGTATATGAATCTCAGGCAGGCGGCAATGCTGATTTTGACGAGAAGGGAGGCGAATAATATGGCGGCACCAAATGAAAATAATAGGGCGGGAAACGGCGGTGCGTTGAGAAATGCCGGACCAGCAAGAGGACCAAAAGGTCCCGGCAGGGGGATGCGTCCGCCGGGAAAACGGATAGAGAATCCAGGTGCGGTGCTGAAGCGTATATTTCAGTTTGTTATGAAAGATTATATGCTTCAATGCATCATAGTGCTTGTATGTATTATTCTGTCTGCCTTCTGTAATGTACAGGGCACCATGTTTATGCAGACATTGATTGACGATTATATTCTTCCTTTATTAAAAGCGGGGGAGGCAGATTTTACGGAGCTTGGCAGAGCGATTGCCAGAGTCGGGTGTTTCTATGGCCTGGGTGTCTTGGCGGCGCTGACCCAGAGCCAGATTATGGTGCATGTGACCCAGGGAGTACTGCGGAACATGAGAAACGCAATGTTTATCCGTATGCAGAATCTGCCAATAAAATATTTTGATACCCATGCTCATGGGGATATTATGTCAACCTATACCAATGATATTGATACGCTGCGGCAGATGATTAGCCAGAGTATTCCGCAAATGATTTCCAGTGTGATTACGATTGTCAGTGTCGTTATCTGCATGGTTATCCTCAGTATTCCTCTGACAATTTTAACTTTTGTGATGGTGGGGATTACACTGTTTACCACCAAAACCCTGGCGGGAAAGAGCGGCAGCTATTTTATGCAGCAGCAGCAGGATATCGCTAAGGTGAACGGCTTTATCGAGGAGATGATGGAGGGGCAGAAGGTGGTCAAGGTGTTCTGCCATGAGGAAGAGTGTAAGGCACAGTTTAATGCGTTAAATGACGGGTTGTTTGACAGCGCAGACAAGGCAAATATGTTTGCCAATATCCTGATGCCGATTAATGCGCAGATAGGCAATATCAGTTATGTATTGTGTGCGATGTTCGGCGGCTTTTTAGCGCTGCGGGGCATTGGCGGCTTTACACTGGGCGGTCTTGCCAGTTTTTTGAACTTTAATAAGAGCTTCAATATGCCGATTAACCAGGTCAGCCAGCAGTTAAACAGCATTGTTATGGCGCTGGCGGGCGCAGACCGCATTTTCAAGCTGCTGGATGAGGAGCCGGAGGTAGATGACGGCTATGTGACGCTGGTGAATGTAAAGCGGGTAAACGGCGAGCTTACGGAGACCCCAGAGAGAACCGGGCTGTGGGCGTGGAAACACACCCATCAGGCAGACGGTACGGTGACCTACACAGAGCTTACGGGAAATATAGAATTTGATGATGTGGATTTCGGCTACAATGATGAACGCATGATACTTCACAATATTAAGATGTATGCCACGCCGGGGCAGAAGATTGCTTTTGTAGGCTCCACCGGCGCAGGTAAGACGACTATCACCAATCTGATTAACCGTTTTTACGATATCCAGGATGGAAAAATCCGCTATGACGGCATCAATGTCAATAAAATAAAAAAGGCAGATTTAAGAAGGTCTCTGGGCATTGTGCTTCAGGACACCCATTTATTTACGAATACAGTTATGGAAAATATCCGGTACGGCAGGCTGGATGCCACGGATGAAGAGGTAAAGGCAGCAGCAAAGCTGGCAAATGCAGACAGCTTTATCAGACGGCTTCCCGATGGCTATCATACGATGTTGAC
>CAMWOF010000151.1 GCA_947175805.1 uncultured Clostridiaceae bacterium | reverse complement strand
CGATAAAGAAGGAGGTTCTCCGGGACGTACTCTATGTGCCCTCTAAATGTATTTATGAGGCAGAGAATAAATATTTTGTTTTTGTAATTGATGAAAACGGATTCCGTGAAGGCGTGGAAGTGACGCCGGGGGCAGTTGTTGGCGAGGGACCGGATGAGGTTACGGTAATTACATCAGGGCTTGTTGGAGGAGAGCAGGTGATGATACGATGATGGGAAAAAGAAAGAAAAACAGAAAAAAAGTGTGGACGGCGATACTGATGTGCCAGGTGCTGCTTCTTTCTGGATGCAGCAGCGCAAAATCGGAGTCGGTGCCGGAGCTGGTGGAATCCAACGCATTTAATGATTCCTACCGCATGGCTGTCTATGGGAATGTCGGAGATATCGGTAGCTTTTCAGTGCTTTCCGGGGTAGTGGTGCCGGAGGAGAACTGTTACTTTTTTAATGCCACCGCTAAAATTGACGATATTTATGTCAATATCGGCGATTATGTGGAGGCGGGGACAGTGCTTGCTTCTATAAGGATTGACGGTCTTCGGGAATCCATTCAGGATATGGAGGCATCCTTAAAGTACCGCCGGGCGCTGCACGATGAGGAAATCATAATTTATGAACAGACCATGAAAAAATATGACTACCAAATAAAGGCGTTAAAAGAACTTGCTGCGCCGTCAGCCTCCATTCGGGAACTGAAACTGGAAAAGGAGAAAGAGAAAGAAAATCATGTCTATTCGGAGCTTCTCTATGAGCGTGAGTGCCGGGAGATGACTAAGGAAATATCGGAGTTGAAGACCCAGCTGGCTGAGGGGCAATTGGTGGCAAGGCAGTCCGGCTATGTGACATATGTTAAGGATTTGGAACAGAATACTGATGCCGAGCCGTCAGAAAATGTGGTAATTTTGTCCAATTATAACAAGAGATATATCGAGATACAGGATGTGACCATGGAGGATACTAGTTATACAAAGGCGGAACAAATATACACGAATTATAACGGGCAAAAGTATTCCCTGACTCCGTATCAATACACAAAGGAGGTGCTGGCGATGATTCAGGCTTCCAAGATATATCCGTATTTAAAGTACGAGATTCCCGAAGGTATGGAGCTGGAAGTGGGCGACATGGTTTCTGTTTGTTTTGCAAAGAAAAGTGTGTCAAATGTGTTGATGATAGGAAAGGATTCCATTTTTGAAGAGGGGAACGACAAATTTGTCTATGTAAAAACAGAGAATAACTCCAAGGAGCGTCGGCAAATTACTACCGGTGCAGAGGACGCTCACTATGTGGAGGTAACAGAGGGCTTGTCTGAGGGGGAGATGGTGTATTACAGCTCCCTGGCCATGATGCCATCTAAATATGTGGAAGTAACGGCGGAGCTTTCGGATTATGTTATGTATGCCAGCACAAGCAGACATTCCCTGTCAGAGAGCAGAAAAATGAATTTTTTTGCGGTGGAAGATGCTATTGTATCGGAGGTGCTGGTTTCTGTGGGGGATTCCGTAAAGGAGGGGGACCTGATGCTGCGTGTGAAAGCGCAGGGCGGAAAGGCAGATTTGCTGGCAGCAAAGGATGCACTGGAGGCTGAAAATCAGGCATACAAGGAGACGGGGAAGGCTTACCGCAAACAGATGAAGGAAATCGAAAAGCAGATAGAAGCGGCAAAAGAAGCAGAAGAAGGGGAAACGTCAGGCTCGGGGAGCGAGCCTGACCAGACGTCGCCGCCATCAGGATTTGCTACGCAAGGGGCGGCTCCTGCGGAAACGTCAGATAACAGACCAGTGGAGCCGGAAGACGGTGCTCCTGTAGAAGATAACAGGTCAGCGGAGCCGGAGCACGGTGCTGTTGTAGAGGAAGGGGAAACGTCAGAAGATAACAGGCCGGCGGAAGCAGAGGAAGATACACCGGCAGAGGACACGGAAGCAGAGGAGGAGCAGTCCCCGGAGCTGACACCGGATCAACTGTATCAGACAGAGCAGCTTACCTGCGATAAAAAAATGGCTGCAGCCCAGTACCGTATTGCCACAATCAACCATAAGAAGCAGGCAGCTGCACTGGAAAAGACATATAACGAATTAAAAAAGATGAATGATGGCAACGGATATAAAAATATTTATGCCGAGCACTCCGGTACGGTGGAGGAGATTTGGGTGGGTGCAGGCGACAGGCTGTATCCGGACAAACCGTATCTGAGTATCAGCCAGCCGGCAAATAAGCTGGTGTATGTGACAATGGCAGCGAAGAGGGGAGAAGACGCGAGCTATGTACGGGATAAGAAAGGCGCTGCCCTGAATCAGAAGCTGTTATTTGAGACAAAGGACAGTAAATACACCGGAATCTGTGTGGCGGCACAGTCCTATACCAGCAAAACATTTTTTACCGAAATCGACGGTCAGGTGTATGCCAGCCATAATCCTGATGATCCGTTAGGTGAGAATAATGGCAACGCTTCCTTTTATGTCCGGATGGACGATGCGTCCTACTTTGACAAAATGAATGCCACAGACATTTCCTTTGAGGCAGTTAACATAAAAAATGTAATTGTGCTTCCGGGTCAGATGATATATTCGGAAACGGATAAGGTAAGCAATCAGGAGTCCCGGTATGTCTGGAAGATAGAAAATGGGGAGATGGTAAAGCAGTATGTCACCGTAGGCCAGGAGTCTATCTTAGGCTGCGTGGTGGTGGCTGGCGTATCAGTAGGTGATGTGCTGGTAAAAGAGGGGTCTGCTGCAGAGGAGAGCAGTGAGGAAGAAAGCAATGGAGAAAAAGCAACAGAGGAGAATAGGGGGTGAGGATACATGTTTCGTTTTTTAAAAAGTAAGCTAAGAAGTAAAAAGTGGCTGAATTTCAGCCTTTTGCTGGGGATTGTTTTACTGACGGCGGTTGTATCCTGTCATCCCATGTTTTTGTACGGTTCCCTGAATAAGCTTTTAGATTCCGCGTTTCAGGAGTATATCATTGAGGAAAATAAATATCCCATGGTCATCAGCAGAATCGGGGCGTACAACACATCGGATGTAGCATCTGTGGAAACCGTGAAGAATAAGCTGGAGAATCACAAGGCGAAGTGGCTGGACATTCTGGGAATTGAAGCGGTGGAGACACAGTTCAAGCTCGAGCTGACTGCCAGTGTGACGGATGGAAGCTTTGGAACAAAGAATAAATATCTGGATATCAGCTATTTGGAGGATATGGAATCCCACATAAATGTGGTAAAGGGTGTGAAGCTGTCAGAGGCAAAGACAGAGCAGGGTGTTTATCCATGCTTGATAAGCACTGTCCTTATGGACGGCTATGAGCTTACCTGCGGAGAGGTGATAACATTTAATCAGCGTAAGGACAATGCGGGCAATCCCATCCGGCTTCAGATTGTAGGAGTGTTTGAGGAGTCTGATACCAGCGATATTTACTGGTATGAAAGGTCAGAGAGCTTTATAAAGCAGATTTTTGTGACCGCAGAAACTATGGAGACGCTGATGTCCTATGATGACTTTGAGAGTGTTGCCTTTGCTTATTATGCCATGCTGGATTACACCGGGGTAACAGGGCAGAATGTAGATGACATCCAATACTATACCGGTGAATTCATGAAGGCGGATGAACGGATGTCGGTGAATTACATGGAGCTGCTGGACATTTACCAAAAAAATGCGCAGACAGTGAGTACTCTGCTTTGGGTATTAGAGTTACCCATGCTTGTGCTTTTACTGGCATTTATCTATATGGTGTCAGGTCAGATTCTGCAGATGGAGACAGGGGAAATTGCTATGATGAAAAGCCGCGGCGTCAGCCGGGGAGAGATTATCATACTGTATTTGGAACAGTCCGGTGTGCTGTCGGTAGCAGGCGCCCTTTTGGGAGGGCCGTTAGGATTTCTGCTCTGTAAGCTGGCGGCAAGCGCCGATTCCTTTCTCGCGTTCCATATGAATGATACCAGCGGTTACCGTTTTGTATGGCAGGTAGTTTTGTATCTGCCGGGAGCTGTCCTTGCAGCCATGATTTGTATGACGCTGCCGGTGCTGGGCTACTCTAAGCTGTCCATTGTACAGCAAAAAAGTGCAAATAAAAGACAGGGGAAAAAGTCATTTTGGGAGAAATATTTTCTGGATGTGGCGTTGGCTGCAATTTCTATTTACCTGCTCTACAACTACTACCAGCAAAAATCCATGCTTGCCCTGCGGGTGCTGGAGGGCAATGCCTTAGATCCGGTTATTTTTATCAATGTTTCGCTGTTCATGCTGGCATGCGGGCTGGTGGTGCTTCGCCTCATTCACTATCTGGTGCGGTTTATTTACTATATAGGCAAAAACCGGTGGTCGCCGGCGCTTTACGCCTCTTTTTTACAGATTACAAGAACCTTTGAAAAGCAGGGCTTTATATCGATTTTCCTCGTGATGACGCTGGCGATGGGTATTTTTAATTCTAATATGGTGCGTACCATCAATGAAAATGAAAGTGAACGGATTACCTATAATATTGGCGCAGATGTTACTTTTCAGGAATACTGGCAGATGATTACCATTGTGCGCCAGCGGGGCGATCCGCCGGACTGGCTGTATCGGGAACCGGATTTCGAGCGGTATGTAGAGCTTAAGAAGCAGGGCAGCTGTGAAAGCATTACGAAGGTGTTAGTGGATGACCAGGCAGTAGTTGTTGCTGGCAATTCCTCTGAGCCGGGCTGCCGTCTTATGGGAATTAATACAAAGGAATTTGGGGAGACAGCGGTTCTTAAGGACGGATTAAATGACCAACACTGGTATTATGCCCTCAATGCGCTGGCAGAGACCTCCAACGGGGTGATTATTTCCTCCAATCTGGCAAAAAAACGTGAATTAAAGGTGGGGGATACAGTATCCTTTGAACGAGTAAGCCCTGTTAACAAGGAGGAGCGGCTGCAAAGAGCGGTGTGCAGTATCGTAGCAATCGTGGACGCCTGGCCTGGCTATAACGGCTATACCTATTCTTACAGCGAGGGGGGAGAGCTGCAGCAAACGGACAGATATCTTCTGGTATGCAACTATGCATTTTTGATTAACACCTATGGGCAGACGCCTTATGAAATATGGGCAAAGCTTGCCAGGGGGCATCATGCCTCGGAGGTACAGGAATATATTGCTGGGAAGGAAATTGTGTCTGAGCGTTTTGACAGTGTGGAGGACAGCATGGAGGCTATGCAGAGTTCACCTATCATCCAGATTACAAATGGTATGTATACATTGAGCTTTTTGGTTGCCATCGTGCTTTGTCTGGTGGGTTTTCTGATTTACTGGGTTACTTCCATAAAGCAGCGGGAATTGTTGTTTGGTATTTACCGCGCCATGGGTATGAACATGAAGGATATAAACAAGATGCTTATCAACGAGCAGATTTTCAGCTCTCTCTTTGCGGTGCTGGGAGGTACAGGCGTAGGTATTTTGTCAGTGTTCCTCTTTGTCCGTCTGGTGGCTGTAGTTTATCTGCCGGAGACACACAATATCGCACTGGAAATCCACAGTAACGGCTGGGATATGGTAAGATTGTTTGCCGTGATTGTTTTGATGTTTACCATTTGTCTGCTTGTGCTGCGCAGATTGTTAAGGAATATGAACATTACCCATGCGCTGAAGCTGGGTGAGGACTGATGGCGCAAGGGTTGGCTCCTAAAGAAAGGGAATACTATGGAAAATATGATATCAGTAAAAGGCGTAAAAAAGAGTTTTCCGGTGGGAAAGGGACAGGAGTTCTTTGCCCTGCGGGGGGTTGAAATGGATATCCCCGTGGGAAAGCTCACCATATTAAAGGGGCGTTCAGGCTCTGGTAAGACAACATTGCTGAATATTATCAGCGCCTTGGATGAACCCACTGACGGCACGGTATTGTTTGGCGGACAGAATATGCAGGAAATGTCCGAGGATGAGAGAGAGAACCTGAGGCGTTATGACATAGGCTTTGTCTTTCAGTCGGTGGCATTGATACCCATCATGTCGGCCTATGAAAATGTGGATTTTGGTCTGCGCCTGGCAAAGTTTGAGGGGAACAGGGATGAGAGAATTCAGGAGGCTCTTAAGCTGGTAGGGCTGTTGAAGCG
>CAMWOF010000150.1 GCA_947175805.1 uncultured Clostridiaceae bacterium | reverse complement strand
AAACAAATCAAATGCCACAATCGCACCCATACCGGCAATCCCCATAACCGCCGTAGCTATAATCGGCGTCATAATGGAATTCAGGGAACTGGATAAATATCTGAGTCCCCCTACACGCTGATAATACTTCTTCGGCAAAACTCTTGTTGTTGCCACCTCCGAAGCCGGCTGCTGCACCGTATTCATCAGACCATTTATCCCATTAATCAGGTAGAGATGCCAAATCTGTAAAGCATCATTATGCAACAAAGCCAGCATGACAACCGTCGTTAATGCTGCCACGGTATCACACACCAGCATGGTAACCTTCTTATTCCACTTATCACTAAGTGCACCGGCAAAAATGCTGAGCAATACATAGGGGGCATAAGAACTAACCATCAAAAGTGCAGTCATCAGCGCTGAACCCCTTTGTGTATAAGACCAGATAACCAGCACATAGCTTGTCATAGCACTTCCGAGTCCGGAAAGAGACTGGGTAACCCATAGCATTAAAAATGTTTTCATTTCCTTCAATGTACTTAAATATATATTCATTTTCTTATTCATAGACTTTGCTCCTTATCCAAATCATTTTTTGAATCCATCCTTGCAAAGTCCAAGAGCAGTCAATCTACTCCATGCTGTCCTGCTCTAAAAGACCTTGCATGGAGCTGTTGCAATGCATAAAATCATATTATTCCCTCATCTCATTGGTTTTATATCACATCTATCATACTATATTCAAAAGCATCTGTCTATTATAGAATCATCGAATTGTCTATTGTCCAATCACCGCATCTGCTTCCTCCGGCTGGATATCAGCACCACAGTCAGGGCAAAAACAGCCAATGCATAGCATGCCACCAGTCCGGTCTGGGATAAAATCTTTTGCAGCAGTTCTGTATTCATTGTCTGCATTGCCCCGATTTCATTATTTGTCTGCACATACCAATAGGTTGGGATAAACCTTGCAACCTTTGTAATGCCGTCACTAAAAACCTCCTGGGGCACAAATACGCCACCGAGAAAACAAAGTGCCAGACTTGCTACATTTACAATGCCGCTGACGGCATTCCCGTTTTTTGCCACAGTCCCTGCCAAAAATCCAAGACTCAATCCCAAAAGCAGCATCGAAATCAAATTAAGTATAAAATATGGGAATCTCACATCTCCGTAAATACTTCCTTTGGAGAGTATGCCTGCAATAATCAAAACCGCTGCCAGCATAATCCCTCCATAAAACAAAGTACCTGCAGTAAGCCCTGCAATCCGTTGCTTTATCGGCATGGAGCTACACTCCATACGTGCCTTTACCTCTTTCCCATTCATATGCAGCAATATCAGTCCCACGCCCTGAATGCCCAGTGCAACAAATAAATATGGTGCATAGAGAAAGAAAACTGTACATCTGTCATGCTGATTCTCATTGACAAAGCCGGCCAGTGAAACCGTCGCCTTCTCCTCCTTCAAATCCATTAATACCGCTTGTGCCTCATCCAAAGAATAACCCGCATTTAACAAAGCCACAAGCTTTGACATATATAACTCCAATTCTGACTGAAAGTAATCCGCAGTCATTGTTCCCGGAACCTTCATGCTTTGCAGTTCGATTTTTTCCTCTTCGCCAGCCAGTATTGCAGCCTCAAAGCCCTCCGGTATTATCAGCACATAGGCCAGCTCCCGCCAATACAATTCCTCTAAAATTGCATCCTCATCATATTCTATCTCCGTCAAGTAATGCTTGTCGCCGAAGTAATCCTTTAATCCATTTCCCAATGTCTTTTTATCATAATCGATGATTGCAACATTCAGGCTTGTTGTATAAATTTCTTCTCCTCCACTCACCGACATATTATCGCTGATAATAAAGGTAACCGCTATAAAAATAACAAAATATATAAACAAAATTCCTTTATAGTGCTTTAACAGCCTAAAATATAATTTAAACACTTGCATACCGGCACCTCCTCAGCTTAACTATGCTAATTACAAGAAAGATTGCTCCAATAAGCAGCAGCGTTATCAGATTCACCGCATACTTCCTGTAATCTCCAAACACAGACAGACTCTTAAATGCATTTACCATTAATGTTGCCGGATTTATCCTGTTAACAATTGGGCAGTTCTTTTCCAATATGTATGTGATATCTCCCCATTGCAGCCCGCCTAAAAAGGAGCTGACCATAAAAAATACCACTGACATTCCTTCTTTTGTACTTTTCGAGCCCTTAAGCACAACCGAAAACATGGTTCCACCGGCAAGACCCACGAAGCTTCCTACCCAGGTTGCAAGTAAAATCAGTCCCACATTACTTCCAAATTCCTGTTTGTATACGAATACCAGAACAGCAAGCACCCCTGTCATCAACACACAGTAAATACAAAGCGTCGCTGCAAAGTCCACCAACACCTGCTTCATTTTTTTTGTAGGCGCCACATTTCTCCTCGCACCCACCGGAGACAAATTTGCCTGAATCGCTAACCCGTTTTGCACACCAACGCTGGAAGCAATCAGACAAGCCATGGCAAGCAGCGCATAAAAATACTGAGCATATGGATCCTTATCCTGTCCCTTTAACGGAATATCTGTCATCTGAATCTGCACTTCACCATTGAGATTCTCAACCAAACCCATCACACGTTCAGGATGTGTCATAGCTGTTTCCTCAATCAGCTTCTTATTCTGCAGATACTGGTCAACAAATGTCTGAATAATAGAGGTGCGAATAGAAGACTCCTTTATTACAAGCTCTATCTCTCCTCCGTCTAACAATATAACCCCCTGTACTTCATCTGCCTCCAAGGCTTTCTCCGCTTCTGTTTTTTCTTTATACGTTTTTGTTTGAAACATGGAAATACCATCCCCGGTTTCAACCTGCATCAAAATCTCTACAAACATGTTATCTTCCTGTATCTCTACAATACCAACCGGTATTTCCGAAAACTGTTCGGCATTACCTATGTTCCCAAACATAAAATAAAACAAGCCACCAAGGATAACAGGAAACACAACAGCCCAGAATATACCAGTCGGGTTGCGAAACATCATTTTAATCTGATACCAGAAATGCTGCATAATCTCCCTCCTTAATCTCTTAATTCTTTCCCTGTAATTTCCAAAAACACATCATTCAAGGTTGGCATCTCTGCATGCACACCGCCAAAGCCAATTTCCCGTTCCTTCATAAGGTCCAGCAGTCGAAGCAGATTATGCTTTCCTTTTGAAAACTTCACCTTTAATAGATGGTTTTCATAAGTCATCTTAATCACATGGGGCAAACCCTGAATGGCTGTCATACTCTCCTCAGACAACTCTAATACCTCCAGACTGATTGTCTCTCCAAGGTCAATCATTGCCTTCAGCTCGTCCTTTGTACCTATCGCTATATTCTTTCCCTTGTCCATTATAGCAATGCGGGTGCAAATCTGCTCTACCTCCTCCATATAATGGGAGGTATATATAATCGTTGCCCCATTTGCATTTAAGTTTTGTATACCCTCTAATATCTTATTTCTGCTCTGAGGATCTACTGCCACTGTTGGCTCATCTAATATAATTAACTTTGGCTTATGGGCAATGCCACAGGCAATATTTAATCTTCTAAGCAGACCACCGGACAGCTTCTTCGGATAGAATTTCCGAAATTCCGAGAGCTCTACAAAATTAATTGCCTCCTCAACAAGTTTTTTTCTTTCCGTCTTATCCTTGACATAAAGCCCACAAAAATAGTCGATATTTTCATACACGGTAAGCTCATCAAACACTGCCACATTCTGCATTATGACACCGATATCCTTTTTCAGTTCATAGCTGTCCGGCTTCATCTCCTGCCCGAACACCTCGATTTTTCCTTTGTCAAACTCCAGCAGCGACAGCAGACAGTTAATCGTCGTGGACTTGCCGCTTCCATTCGGTCCTAGCAGCCCAAATACCTCCCCTTCTTCAATAGCAAGATTAAAATGGTCTAATGCTACCAGATCCCCATATCTCTTTACGAGATTTTCAATCTTTACAACCATCACGCTTCCTCCTTCATTATCATACTTTTTCTTTCAGCTTCTTCTTTATTTCCATTTTTCATAGCTTATTTAACACTATCTTATACTACCCAAAATGGTAAATGTAGTGTAAAATGTAACTAAACGATATGACATTTGTCATTATTTATCACCCAAATTGATTACAGCCAGGAGTATATATGCTATCAACGTCTACAGACTCAATTATTTTATTTATATTGTGCACAATTCTCTTTCCGAAAGGTCAGTGGAATGCACTTCATATTATGTTTGTGGCAGTCATATTTTCCCTTTACTGCTTTGAAATCTCAATTTCTGAGTCCAAATGGCAGAACTTGATTGGCATTGCAAATTTAATTTTATGCTTTTTTTATCCAGAGCTATCTGTATTCCTGCCACTGTTTTATTATATCTTTATTTACCGTAGGCAATATCTGCTTCCGTTTCTTTATAGCATACCCATACTTCTTTTTGTTTACCGGGATTACCAGCATGACAAGTGGCTTCTTCTTCCACTTTGCTTGAGTCTGTATCTTGCCTATCAAAACAGAATGAAGCACAGCCTGCAGCAGACAATCAAGGCTCTGAGGGATGACAGTGTGGAAAAGGAAATATTGTTAAAGCATCAAAACAAACAGCTCCTTGACAATCAAAACGAACATATATACATTGCCACCCTGCAGGAGCGAAACCGCATTGCAAGAGAAATTCACGACAATGTAGGACATATGCTATCTCGTTCTATTTTACAGGTTGGCGCACTTATGGCGATATGCACAGAAGAAACTGTAAAACCTCATTTAGAGGCCTTAAAGGACACACTGAATGAAGCTATGAACAATATAAGAAACAGCGTCCATGACCTACATGATGAATCTGTGGATTTAGAAGATGCCTTAAAAGAACTTGTCGGACATTTTACCTTTTGTGACCTGCATCTTGACTATGACATGACAAAGCATATACCGAAGGATGTGAAATACTGCTTCTTAGGTATTATCAGAGAGGCACTGAACAATATTATGCGTCATAGCAATGCTACAGAAGTCTCTGTCACAACGAAGGAGCATCCCGGTTTTTATCAGCTTCTGATTGAGGATAATGGTACACTGTCAGAGAATTTGCCTGAATCGGCTCAAAGAGGCATGGGATTAGCCAACATGGAAGACCGTGTTCATGCACTTCACGGAATTATCCATTTTTCCTGCGAACATGGATTCCGCATTTTTGTATCCATACCAAAGTAAAAAGGAGATCTTATTATGCGAATTGTATTGATTGATGATGACCAGCTGGTCTGCATGTCATTAAAAACGATATTAGAAGTTGATGGCTCCATCGAAGTCGTTGCCATCGGAAATGACGGCTCTCATGCACTGTCACTTTATAAAGAGTATATGCCAGATGTGCTGCTCATGGATATCCGCATGCAGGAAACAAACGGAACTGACGCATTAGAAGGATTACTAAAAGAATATCCTGAAGCAAAGGTTTTATTTCTAACTACCTTCCTGGATGATGCCTACATTGTAAAGGCTTTAGAATTAGGTGCAAAAGGATATATTGTAAAACAGAACTTTGAAAATATCATACCTGCGCTAAAGGCAGTTTACGCCGGTCAGAATGTATACGGGGATGAAATTATCTCGAAAATTCCCGAGCTTATGAAATCCAAAGAAGTCTTTGATTACGCCAGTCATGACATTTCAGAAAAAGAATATGAAATTATAAAGCTGGTAGCGGACGGACTCAGCAACAAAGAAATCGCCGCCGCTTTATACCTAAGCGAAGGTACTGTCCGCAATTATCTCAGTACAATTCTCGAAAAGTTAGACCTTCGTGACAGCACACCGCTCGCAGTATTTTATTATCAGCATTGACATCAACATGAATCTATCTTTTAAATTTGAATAATATCCTTTTTTGAACATATTCATTTACTTGGAATATTTTTCTTTAGACATGAAAAAACCTTATAAATATTGCAACGCAATACTTATAAGGCTTCGTGCCCAGAACCGGAATCGAACCAGTGACACGAGGATTTTCAGTCCTCTGCTCTAC
>CAMWOF010000149.1 GCA_947175805.1 uncultured Clostridiaceae bacterium | reverse complement strand
TATTTTCCGTTTGTATAAAATAATCTTTCATAAACAGCCTCCAACCTATGTGGGATGACCAATCATCACTTTCATATTCCACTTTACACTACCATCAGATAGCAGTTTGCGGAGGGATAAATTACTATTGCTGCCGCCTTGCAAGCATCATATAGATTACAACCGGTGCGCCGAACAAAGCCGTCACTGAACTGATACTGAGCTCTACCGGCGAAAACACAGTCCTGGCAATCAGGTCGCACATCAGACAGAACACACTGCCCCCCAGAAAACACGCAGGAATCATGAGAACTGGTTTTGCCGTTTGAAACAGGCTTTTCATCAGATGCGGCACAGCAATCCCTACAAAGGAAATCGGTCCTGCAAATGCAGTAACGCATGCCGCCAGCAGGCTGGACAAAACAATCAGCGAAACCCGAAACAGCCTTACATTGACGCCGAGATTTCTGGCATAGTCCTCTCCCAACTGATATGCACCCATCGGCTTTGAAAGCATAAAGGTAAGTACCATAGAAATACCCACCATGGGCATGATGATGCGCAGGTCAGACCAATCTATGCCGGAAAAGCTTCCCATCGTCCAGTTATGCAGATTTACAATATTTGAATCATCCGCAAAGGTGACCAAAAAATCCGTAATTGCCGAGCAGATGTATCCAATCATAATGCCGCATATGACCAAAATCGACATGGATTTTACACGGCCGGATACCACCAGCACAAAACCCATAGACACCATTGCCCCGGCAAATGCACCGGCAATCAAAACCCAGGATTTGACTGCAATCCCATGCCCCAGCATATATATCATAACCAACGCCACAGCCAGTTTCGCCCCGGATGAAAGCCCCAATACGAAGGGTCCGGCAATGGGGTTGTGGAAGAAGGTCTGCAGCAAAAAACCGGAAACAGCTAATGCGCCTCCCAAAAGCAGCGACTCCAAACTTATTGGCATACGAATGTCCCAAATAATATGGTATACCGTTTCATTTTTACCGCTGCCGGACAAAATCTCAAATATTTCCCCGCCTGCCAGTGCCACCGTGCCTGCACAGAGATTACAAATAAGAAAAGCAATCAGCAGCACAAACAGTATAAAAAAGGAAACCGTATACCGCCATCTATTTTTTTTATGTATCAGAAGCCCCTTCTCCGTCATTTTCCTGCCTCTCCAAATGTAAAAATATTATTGCAGCCGATGCATATATGTCATCTCATCCTCTGCCGTTCCAGTGATGATTTTGTGAAACTCAACAATCATATCACCGATTCCCGTGGACTCCTGGAACATATTTTTGCCTGTGCACCAGACATTTCCGTTTTTCAGCGCCTTAAAGTCCGCAAAAAGCAGGCTTTTTTCAAGCAAATCCTCAATGCTTGAAAGTTCTCCTTCTATAGTGCTGTTATAAATCAGGTAATCCGCCTCTTTCGCCTCCATATAAAATGCCTCCATCTGCATATTCATGGTGGAAAGGGCATTCTCCTCCTGAGGCAATGTCTGCGGCACATAGCAGCCGCCTGCCAATGCAATCATCTCTGCGACATAGTCTCCGGGTTTCCTGACATTCACTGCCCCATTATTATTAACATAGAAAAAAGCGGCTGTTTTTCCGGTATTTTCCTGCCCAAGCACATCCGAAACTCTGGCAAGCTGTTCCTCATAATAGGCTTCGGCCTCTGCTACATTCCCAATGAGCACACCATACAGCTTCATCCACTCCATCCGCCCCAAAGGATGCCCTTCATAGCTGGAACGCTCCACAAGCACAGGGATTCCCATGCGTTCTAACTGTTCCTTCACCTCCGGCGTGTGATAAATCATGGTGTTTTCTATTGCCAAATTACAGCCTTCCGACAAAATCAACTCGTAATCCGGCGCGCTGTATTTACCCGCATACAAAATTTCTCCCTTCTCCATTGCCTGTGCCACCGCATCAATATACCAATCCTGCTGCTTTGTGCCTGTCAGCCGGATATTGCCCATACCACCGATTGCCCGCACCAAATCCATCGCTGAGGTAGAAACAAAATAAATGCGGTCTAAGGGCTGTTTCAACACTACGATATCTGCGTCCAGTCCGTCCGGAACCGGCGCATTGGCAGACACCACTAAATACTGCCCGCCTTCCGATATTGTGATTAGGGAATAGTCATCCCCATAGTAATCCACGGCAAATTGTGTGGCATAGGAAAGAGACAACTCACCGGTCTTTTGCAGATCCTGCCAGAGACACGCTTCCTCTGAGGATATTTCCGCTTCTCCGATCCCTCCGGCTCCATCCTCTGAGGATACTGCTTCTCCCGGTATCGGAACTCCCTCATCAGATACAACATTCCCCTGCCGCATACATGCACAGGGGAAGATTGTTATCATGCCAAATAACAGGAACAATATAAGCTTTTTATATAGTTTGCTTCCATATGTTTTTATTTTCACTTTACACTACCTGTCGTCTTCTTTTATAGTTCCGGAGTCAAAATAAAGTGTGTAGTCAATTTCATGGGGTGTGCTCATGGCAGTAGTATCTGCCGTAACCGGCATCTTATAGTCAAATCCGAGAACCGGAATTTCAAAGACTGCGCCGCCCTCCGTACTGACAGGCAGATATTTCTCCCCATCCACCACCATATAATCATAATTGTCACTGCTCCACACAAGCGTTGCTGTAATGCTTCCATCATCCACTACCGTAAGCTTTGCCAGTGGCTCCACAGATGCTTTGCCGGAACCGCCCTCTAATACTACCGAAACAGTGTATGTACCCGCTTTTAAGCCCAGGTCAGCGGCGGATGTAACTGCCCCCTTCCCCCATGCCTCCATAGGCAGGGAATCTGCCCGGAATACTAAAATCCGGTCATACCATTTTTCCTTCTTTTTACTGAATGCGCTACATTCGATTCCCGCATCCAACGCCTCTACAGGCACAGTAAATGTATGCTCTCCCCTTTCATTTTCTACAAAGGGAATATAAGCATCCTCCGAGGCGGCGGCCGCCTGCTCTCCGGTTCCCATAAACACCTGCAAGTAGCCTGTGCCGCCCATGGTCATCACTGCGGTCATTGCCCCGTCCTTTACAGTAAGCTCGCAGCCAATGACCTTAAACATGGAGGAGCTGGAGTCTACAACCACCTCATAGCTGCCTTCCACCAGGGCATCTGCGTACACAGGAGCCATGCCCTCCTCCACCACATCCACCGGGTCTGCCATCTCATCTGCTGACGCCACCTTGTCTGAGCCGGCATTTTTATTATCTTCCGATTCCCCGGAAGCCGTCTGCTCTTCCATCGAAGCTGCTTCAGCTCCCGCATCCGGGACTGTACCGTCCGATGCGGGGTGCTGCCTGTCAGCAGCGCCGCCGCAGCCGGTCAAAAGTCCTGCAATCAGTATAATAACTATACATAGACAATTTATTTTTTTCATTTTATCTCCTTCATGGCCGCTCTGGCATGCTCAACAAAAATCTTCTGAATATCCTCTAACTGACCAAGCCCCTCTAAAATGCAGGTCACCTCATAGCCTTCTGCCTCAAAGGCTGTCTTCCAGGAATCCTCCTCGTCACCCGCCATATCGTTGTTGGCATGGTCGCCTGCTACAATCATCAAAGGGCGGAGCACTACCCTTTCATAGCCGCCAGCCTTCACTGCGGATAAGACATCCTCAAGGGTTGGCGATGCCTCTACAGTGCCGATATAATAATTAGCGTAGCCTGCATCAGAAAGCATACCCTGCATTTTTTCATACACAGCATTAGAAGCTGCTTCCGTGCCGTGTCCCATAAAGCAAATGGCTGTCTTGCCGTCATCATAGGAAACCGTTGCCTTCGTGACAGCCTCTATCACTGCCTGAAAATCCTCATCCGTGGTCAAAAGCGGCTTGCCGATAGCAATCGCATCAAAAGCATCTGAATACTGGGCAACTTCATTTACAACATCACTATATTCAAATCCATCCATCAAGTGTGTTGGCTGTATCACCAGGTTTTTTACATTATTTGCCACTGCTCTGTCCAATGCTTCCGTTACATTGTCAATAGAGACATTATCACGTTTTTTTACGTGGTCTATAATAATCTGGCTCGTAAAGCCTCTGCGCACAGAATAATCCTTGGAAAATTCCGCATCTAAGGCTTCCTCAATGGCGCCAATAGTAAGCCTTCTGTTATCATTAAAGCTGGTACCGAAGCTGACTACCAGCAACTCATTTTCGCCGATATCGTCCTGATTTCTGGTGTCATCAAGGGAGGCATCCCCAGTCTCGTAATTTTCCTCATCCGATTCTTCTTCCTGCGCTCCTCCGCTTTCCTCCGTCTGCAGCGCCTGCTCTCCGGCAGTTGTTCCCTCACTGGTGATGTCAGCATTGTTATTGCTTACCTCTGCACTGTCAGAACCGCAGCCGCAAAGCAGGAGCCCCACCACACATGCCACAATTAATGTGTAAATTATTTTGTTTTTTCTCATTTTTCTACCCCTCTTTCTTTTTACTCATACCTCCCAAGAGGTATCCTATTGGAATATTATCGAAAAAGGCACAGAAAAAGAAACCCGTCAGCAAATCACAACTGACGGAGTAAGAAGTCTGCACAGGCATATATGCACCTGCTACAATGGTACGACCAATTACTCGTGATCTGGAGCCGTACTTTGCTCTCCAAAGTACTTTTCCTGTACCAGCAGCCGGCAGGTTTCCTGGCTTACAGATCATCATGCAGCATCGCCTTCCCAAAGCCAATTACAGCCTCAGTGACTGTGCCAATATACCTTAAAACGCTTGCATCCGCAAATCATGGGCATATCTGCACCTGATACTACACTCCCTGCTCACAGTGACGAGATCGTACAGGACTTGCACCTGTTTCCCTTTTAACCATATGCAGCCTGTCAAGTATACAACAGACTCTATGGCACCGGCAGCTATGATTCGATTCTTTGATATGATAGCACAGGCACCTGGGAAAAGCAAGCCTGTACTATCTTTTCAAATATACTTTCTATCTATCTTTTCAAAATATAATTTCAGAATACATGTGCTTAATAAACAACAACTGTAAATCATTTACGTTTGTTGTCCGATATATTATATGAACAGGCATTTGCGAAACTCATATTTATACATTGATGTATTGTGCAACTAAATTTTATATATAGACGAGTTTCGCAATTGCCTATATATTATATGAAATCAGAAAGGGGACAACATTATGTCAATTAACATTGCAGCATATGCCGCCGGTACCACATCTGTGCAAGGAGGAAAGCAGGCAGCTTCGGGAAAGCCTGTATGGAATCCCAATAAGGTATATAAGTATCTGGAAGATATGAACGAAGGCTTTCAAAGCTATAAGAAACAGGCGGTTTCCTATTATTCATCACTGATTGCGAAGCAGGAAGGTGACGGAAGCATGAGCGTTGATGCGCTGAAAGAGGAAATCAAGGAATTGTTTCCGGAATATACCTTGACCGATTCGGAGCCATCTAAGGTCAAAAATGGAATATCTTATCTCTATATTGACAAATCCCAGCTTCAGAAAATGGCTTCTGACGCAGACTACCGGGCAAAAGTTTATGGACTTATGGACTCTGAGCTTCAGGGCATTAAAGGTTATACATTGCAGTATAGCGATGGAAGAAATGTAACTGCCCATCTCACCGGCAGTATCTTTTCTCTGGCTGAGAAAAACAACAAATACGCAGGTCCGGATGGCATCCCTTATTTGGGCAGCTGTACCTCGGATCATTCCATTTCCACCTCGGATTCCCATCCGCAGGTTCGGAGCATGAGCTATCTTTATGAAAACCTTGACCCGGCAAAATCCGCAGCAAACGCCAGAAAAGCAGCAGCTACAAAGACGACGGCAAAGGCAGCTGAAAAAGCGGCAAAGAAAAAGGCGGAACAAAAGAAAACCGCAAAGAAGCTGGCTGAAAAAAAAGCGGCTGAGAAGGCTTCTGCAAAAAAGCTTTCTGAGAAAAAGCTGGCTGAAAAAAAAGCTGAGCAAAAAGCCAAGGAAAAAGCGGAGGAAGCAGCAAAGGAAAAGGCAGAACAAAAGAAAGCTACCGAATATTTGGCTGACGGAACAAT
>CAMWOF010000148.1 GCA_947175805.1 uncultured Clostridiaceae bacterium | reverse complement strand
ATCTGATATAATAATTGTATTATCCGGAGGTGGTTTATGAACAGAAAAATATTGATTGGAGGTCTGATAGCAATTATCACTGGCATGATGGTGTTTTTTTTCAGCACTGTTTTTTTTCAATGGGATAAAGACATATCTCCGGTATACAATTCGGGGCAGGACAGTTCTCCGATACCATATTATGAATCCGAGGAAGGATTGCTTTCGTTGGATTGTGGTATGTCTATAGAACTTTCTATGCCACAAGCGTGTGATAATAAAGAATATGAAGATGTTTATATCTGCTGGCTGGAATCTGGTACGGTGGAGTATATAGGCCGCCTTGGCAGCAATAATTTTGTTTCTTATAGAGCTTCCGTGTCCGGACAGTGCATGTTGATATGCCTAAAAGAAGATGGCAGCCTGGAAAATATAACAAAGCAGTTAGACATTGCATATGCAGACATAGATTTTGGGAAGCAGTAAAGTGAGAAGAAAATAAATAATAATTATGTAGATATAGCAAAGTAATATAAGTGTAATATGATAGTTTGATGCAGAATTGCATAAATACTGGATGTGCGGAGTTTTGCACATGCCTAAAATAAGATATAAAAAAGGAGGCGCTGTTTTTTATGAAGTATGTTTATCAAGGAGCGGAAGGGGATTTTGTATTAGAAAATCCGGAGAAGATCAGCTATACATATCTGCCGATTGCAAATGAGGCGGGTGTAATGAGTGCGGTTGCACCGGATTTGGGCGGGGATTCCAAGCTGAACCAGAATGCATTTTTGATGCCGCCTGTAAGCTGCGATAATCTTCACAATGATAAATCCTCAAGAAATATTTGGTGTAAAATAGATGGCGCTGCCATTTGGTCTCTTACCGGGCGTTCTGCCGGACAGCAGGCAGCTTTGTTTACGGAAGAAAAGGAGGAGACCAGGCTAGAAGCGGGCTTTATGCATCATAAGGTGATAAGAACCGGGAAGAAGATTGGGTTAGAGGCTGCTGTCAGCAGCTTTGTTCCCTGCACCGGTGAGATGTTTGAGCTGATGAAGGTGGAGCTTAAAAATATTTCCGACACTGAAAAAAAGCTGCAGGTGGTTTCTGCGGTTCCGATTTACGGCAGGTCTGCCACCAATATCCGGGACCACAGGCATGTGACAGCGTTGCTGCACAGAATCCGCACGGTAGATTCCGGCGTGATTGTGAACCCGACCATGACCTTTGATGAGCGGGGGCATAAGAGGAATGAACTGGTTTATGGCGTGTTCGGTGGTAATGCATCGGAGCGGCCGAAGGGCTTTTATCCTGTATTAGAGGAGTTTATCGGCGAGGGTGGGAATCTGGAGAATCCAGGCGCATTATATGAGGCACCGCTTGCACCGTGTAAGGCGGGCCGCGAAGTGGATGGTTATGAGGCTCTAGGCGGCATATGCTTTTCGGAGCGCGCCGTAAAGCCTGGAGAAACGCTGGTCTATATCTTTGCGATGGGTTATGGCAGTGACGAGACACAGATTGCGGCAGAGGCCCAAAAGCTGTTAGACGAGGCGGTCTTTGACAAGCTGTGGGAGCAGACGGTTGCCTACTGGCAGGATAAAGTAAATGTGTCCTATCACACCGAGGAGCAGGCCTTTGACCTCTGGATGAAATGGGTCAGCTTTCAGCCGATGCTCAGAAGAATTTACGGCTGTTCTTTCCTGCCCCATCACGATTATGGCAAGGGCGGCAGAGGCTGGCGGGATTTATGGCAGGATTGCCTTGCGCTGTTGATTATGAATCCCGATGGCGTCAGACAGATGTTGATTGATAATTTTGGCGGCGTCAGAATGGACGGCACCAATGCCACGATTATCGGAAGTAAACAGGGAGAGTTCATCGCTGACCGTAATAACATTGTCCGTGTCTGGATGGATCACGGCGTATGGCCGTTTTTAACGACGGAGCTGTATATTCAGCAGACCGGCGATATTGATATCCTTTTGGAAAAGAATACCTATTTTAAGGACATGCAGATATGCCGGGGTGAGGACAGGGATACGGACTGGGAGCATGCGCAGGGGGAGAAGCAGATGGCAGGCGGCGCTGTCTATGAGGGAACCCTGCTTGAGCATTTGCTTATACAGAATTTAAGCTCCTTCTATGATGTAGGGAAGCATAACCACATTAAAATCCGTGGCGCCGACTGGAATGATGCCCTGGATATGGCTGTGAAAAATGGCGAAAGTGTGGCATTTACCACAATGTATGCACAAAACATGGAAAGAATTGCGGCGCTGCTAAGTGTTCTTCAGGCTTCCGGCCATGAGACGGTTGAGATAGCAAAAGAAATGGAGCTGCTGCTTACGGATGATGCTGCGCTTTATGAGGATGTGGATAAAAAGCAGGAACTCTTGCGGGCATATTGCAATAGCTGCCGCCATGTACTGTCCGGCGAAAAGATTAGCATTTCTGTCACGGATTTACAGCAGAATTTGCAGCATAAAGCAGATTGGATTCGGCAGCATATTCGTGATACGGAATGGTTACAGACGAAGGATGGGGATGGATTCTATAACGGCTACTACGATAATTCCTGCAGGAGAGTCGAGGGGGATACGGATGAGGGCGTCAGAATGATGCTTACCAGCCAGGTGTTCACCATTATGTCGGGCACTGCTACCGGGGAACAGATAGCAGAGATTGTAAAGTCGGCGGATAAGTATCTCTATGACGCAGCAGTTGGCGGCTACCGCCTGAACACGGATTTTCATGAGATTAAGATGGACCTTGGGCGTATGTTTGGCTTTGCTTATGGTCATAAGGAGAATGGAGCGGTATTTTCCCATATGGCGACCATGTTTGGCAATGCGTTGTATGCGCGGGAAGAGGCGGAAGCGGCATACAAGGTGATTCATTCTTTGTATGCACACTGCAATGATTTTGAAAAAAGCAAGATTTATCCGGGCGTGCCGGAGTATATCGATGCCAAGGGACGGGGCGTATATCACTATCTTACCGGTGCGGCGAGCTGGCTGTTGGTTACCGTGATTACGCAGATGTTTGGTGTCAGAGGTGAGCTTGGGGATTTGGCGTTCCATCCGCAGCTTCTGCCAGAGCAGTTTGACGAGGAGCATAAGGCAGGGTTGTCCATGGTATTTGCGGGACGCAGCTTAAATATCGTCATGGTCAATGCCGATAATAAGGCGCCAAAGGATTATACAGTGGAAAAAATTTCTGTTGATGGCAGAGAATATGCCATGTCAGACGGTAAGCCGGTGCTTGCCAGAGCGGACATAGAAGCTTTGGCAGAGGGCGAAGCGCATACGATTATGGTGGTTTTGGCTTGATAAGGAACTGATATCAATAAATAAAAAGAAGGGTGGAAAAACATATATGTTTGATAGCAAAAACCGTTTTGTGATTGAGAATTACAATAAGCAGACTACATTCGCCAGCTTTTTGCCCGGCATCAGCGGCGTGTACGGTACGCCAATCTGGAGCTTTTATGTGAACAGGGGACAGGCGATAACCAGCTTTGGTGCGGAAAATAAGGACCATTCCATCATGGAATTTTTCCCGGCGCATCCGGCATACCAGAACACTAAGACTATGGGCTTCCGCACATTTTTAAAGGTGAACGGCACATATTATGAGCCTTTTCGCAGTGATGAGGCGAAGACAAAAATGTACATCGGCATGAATGAGCTGGAGATTTGTGAGGTCAATGAGGAGCTGGGTTTTCAGATAAACGTCCTCTATTATACGCTGCCGAATGAGGAGCTGGGCGGCCTGGTCCGCACGGTGACGGTGAAAAACATTTCCCAAAAGCCCGCAGACATTGAGATTCTGGACGGTATGCCTGCACTGATTCCTTATGGCGTCAATCAGGATTCCATGAAAAATACTACGCAGACGATCATGGCGTGGATGCAGGTGGAGGATGTGGCCGAAGGACTGCCTTATTACAGGGTCCGGGTCAGCACAGCGGATACGGCGGAGGTAAAACAGATTGCAGAAGGGAATTATCTGGTGTCCGTGGATGCATCCGGCAAGCGGCTACCAATTATTGCGGATCCGGAGCTTATCTTTGCCTATGATACTGCATTGGAGCAGCCGGTGCAGTTTATAAAAGGTGGGCTGGAGGCGTTGCTTGGACAGGAGCAGATTTGCCAGAACCAGGTGCCATGCGGGTTTTCGGGTATGCATGTGCAGCTTGGAGCACAGGAGGCTGCAAATATTTACACTGTAATCGGACAGGCAGGCAGCAAAGAGCTTTTTCATAACTTTGCGGAGTGTGGTCTGGGACAGAATTTCTTTGAACAAAAATATATAGAGGGAAACCAGTTGATTGATGAACTGGCAGGCCGGATTGAAACTAAAAGTGCGGATCCGGTGTTTGATGCCTACTGCAAGCAGACTTATATAGATAATGTGCTCCGGGGAGGCTACCCTGTGGAGATAGGGGCGGACAAGATTTTTTATATGTACTCTAGGAAGCACGGTGATATTGAGAGGGATTATAATTTCTTTTCCATGCTGCCGGAATATTTTTCCCAGGGTAACGGCAATTTCCGGGATGTGAACCAGAACAGGCGATGTGATTTGTTTTTCTCACCTTTTGTAAAGGAGCATAATATAAAGGTATTTTACAATTTGCAGCAGCTTGACGGCTATAATCCGCTGCTGGTAAAGCAGGTAACATATATTATGAATGACGTGGAGTCTGTGCTTTCTCCGGTGCCAGAGGCCGCTCATGCTGCGGTGAGAGAATTCTTTAAAAAGGAATTTTCACCGGGGCAGCTCTTTACGTTTCTGCATCAGGAAAAAATTGCTCTGTCCATTTCAGAGCCAGATTATTTGAGTATGGTGATGGCTCACAGCACCGAGAAGCTGAATGCGGATTTTGGCGAGGGTTACTGGTCTGACCATTGGACATACAATCTGGATTTGGTGGATGCTTATTTGATGGTATACCCTGAGCAGGAGGAGGCGCTTTTGTATCAGGATGCTTCCTATACCTTTTATGAGTCGAGAGCGGTGGTGCTGCCGAGAACGGAGCGTTATGTCAGGACGGCAAACGGAGTCAGGCAGTACCGCTCTGTGGACGAGGAATTAAAGGAATCGGTAAAGCATGATAAGGCGCGCACAAAGTACGGCAAGGGAGAGGTGTATACGGTCAACCTCATGACCAAGCTGATGGTGCTGGCCGTCAACAAATTCGGCACGCTGGATATGCTCGGGCGCGGCGTGGAGATGGAAGGCGGTAAGCCGGGCTGGTATGATGCGTTAAATGGATTGCCGGGATTGTTCGGTTCTTCCATGTGCGAGACTTATGAGCTGAAAAGACAACTTCTGTTTTTGAAGGAAAAGCTGGAGAAATATTCTACCGAGGTTTTGGTGCCGGCAGAACTGTACAGCTATATGGACGCAATGGACAAGGCGGTAAAGGCATATGAAGCCGGAGGGCATGACCGCATGTATGTGTGGAATCAGGTCAATATCGCCAAGGAGGCATACAGGGAGAAGATTGCGTTTGGCGTTGACGGAGAACAAAAGACCCTGGCAGCCGATGAGACCGCCGGGATGCTCGGCAGATGGATTGCCTACATGGATGAGGGCATCCGGGAAGCCTGCGAGCAGTACGGGGGCATTGCACCTGCATACTGCGCTTATGGCATGGAGGACTATACGGAGGAGGACGGAATCATTTGTCCGGTAAACTTCACGGTTATGGATTTGCCTCTGTTTTTGGAAGGGCCGGTGCGGTATCTGAAGCTGCCGATGGAGCAGGCGGAGAAGACGGCGCTCTATGAAAAGGTCAAGGCCTCAGAGATGTATGACACAAAGCTCAGCATGTATAAGGTAAATGCGCCGCTTGCGGAGGCGAGTTTTGAGCTGGGTCGGGCGCGGGCGTTTACTCCGGGCTGGCTGGAAAATGAGTCTGTGTGGCTGCATATGGAATACAAGTATCTGCTTGAGCTGCTTAAGTCAGGTTTATATAAAGAATATTTTGATGATTTAAAAAAGGCGGGCGTACCGTTTATCCCATACGAGACCTACGGCAGAAGCCCGTTGGAGAATTCCTCCTTTATCGCCAGCAGTGCGAATCCAAATAGGCGGATTCACGGCAAGGGC
>CAMWOF010000147.1 GCA_947175805.1 uncultured Clostridiaceae bacterium | reverse complement strand
GAAGAAGGAAGATTGGCTTTATTTTCCAGGACTTTAATCTGATTCCGTCATTAAATGTGTGGGAAAATATTGTGCTGCCTTTGGGACTTGATAACAGAAAGCCGGATGCTGCGGCAGTGGAGGAAATTTTAGAGAAGATTGCCCTTTTGGACAAGAGAAATGCAATGCCAAATACTCTTTCGGGAGGGCAGAAGCAAAGAACTGCCATTGCAAGGGCATTAGCTTCTAATCCGGCTATTATTCTGGCGGATGAGCCAACGGGTAATCTGGATTCCCAGACAGAGCTGGAGGTGATTGCTCTGATGAAAAAGTGCGTAGCAGACTTCGGACAAACACTGGTGATGATTACCCATGATGAGACTATAGCACAGATGGCAGATACGGTTGTGCTGATTGAAGACGGAAAGGTGGTGAGCCGGTCATGAATATGGTTACAAAAACGGCAATTGCAAATATGAAGTATCATAAGGGAAAAAATGTGTTGACCGGCATAGCAATTTTTCTTACATCCCTGCTTCTTCTGGTAGTGCCCACGGTGGGTAAGGATATGATAGACATCCAGTTTAACATGGTAAATAAAACATATCCTACATGGCATGCCCTGTATCGTGATGTCAGTGAAAAGCAGGCAGAGCAGTTGTCGGCACATCATGACATCTCTGTCTATGGTCTTCGCAGCGATGTCGGCTGCTTTATGTCAGAAACGGCATCGGTGAATATGTGTTATATGGATGAATCGGCGATGGAGCTATATAAGCTCGGATTACAGGAAGGAAGAATGCCGGAGAAAACGGAAGAAATTGTTTTATCTCAGGGGATTATAAAGGAACTGGGGGTGTCTGCTGCCCTCGGTGATACAGTAACTATTCCTTATCAGATCCGGCGTGATGGGGGCTTAGGTAAAAAGCAGGAAAGGACATTTACCCTTGTGGGGCTATTAGCGGACAGTGAAGAAGATCTGGCGAAGCGAAGCTACATTGCATTGGTTTCCAAAGCCTTTATACAGGAGGAACAGGGGGCAGACAAGGTTGCATATAATTTTTTATTTCAGGTTACAGGTGATGAAAATGTGACCACAGATGCTATTGAGGGAACAATAAAAGATATTGCAGAGGGATTCGGTATTCGTGAAAGCAATACGGCAGTTAATACTCCCTATCTGGAGGCTAATTATGTAGACCCGGCATTTTTGGGAGGCATCATAATTATTATGATAATCATTGTGTTGGCGGGCATTATCACCATTTACAGTATTTATTATGTGTCGATGATTCAACGGGTGCAGGAGTTTGGTAAGCTAAAGGCAATCGGTACAACGAAAAGACAGCTAAAGCAGCTTGTACTTCGGGAAGGCTTTGCGGTTGCCGGGATAGCGATGCCTGTCGGTCTGCTTGGTGGCTCTCTCTTGATAAAGTGGATTTTGCGTTTGTACTCAGGCTTCTCCAATGACAATGATATGCAGGCAATCATAGACAGTGGAGAAGTACAGCTTTTACATGGCTGGATTTATATACTGGCAATTGGCGTTACACTGGTAACGATATATTTATCCTTATTGGTGCCTATGAGAAAGGCAGCAAAGATTTCCGAGATAGAGGCAATGCGGTATCAGGGGGACAAATATGCCATAAAACGTAAGGGCATGGGTTATACATTCATGAACATTGGCAGATTGACAAAAACCTATCTGGCAGGCAATAAAAAAAGAAATATGATAACTATTTTATCTATGAGTATTACAGGTGTATTTTTGCTGGTGATTGCCACAGTGCTGTCCTGCGCCAATGCCGAGCAGTGTGCAGATTATGAGACAATGGGACAATATGATATTTATGTAATTACAGAAAGCGGAAATCAGGAGCATCCGGAACGGGAGTGGAGCACCATTATGCAAAATAATCCTATTACAGATGCAATGAGTGAGAAAATACAGGCATTAGACGGTGTGGAGAATGTAGACATATTTTCTTCTCTGGAGATAAGCTGCGATAGGTTTGAAGAAGGAATGGGGTTATGCGGTGTGCCGGAGGAATATGCAAAAAACGTTGAAAAGGAAATATTAGATGGGCATGTTACCTATGAGGAGTTGAAGTCCGGTGATAAGGTTGTTTTGGATAACAAGATGCTCTACTGGTATCCGGAGTTAAAGCTTGGAGATATCCTGCATTTGCAGATCAAGGATGGTGACCGCCTGATAGAAAAGGATGTGGAGATTGCTGCAATTGGCGACTACAGTATAGGATTCGCTAACTTTAATATGTTGATTATGGCAAAGGAAGCCATTGATAATATGGTTGAAAATAACGCCAATAGCATTCTTCATGTGTACGGTGAAAAGCGTTATGATGAAATGCTGGAAAAGGCACTAATCGATATTATCAGTGAATCGGGAGTTTTGGGAATGCAAAGCTGGCAGAGGGTATATGAAACATGGAAGGATAATCTGACAATGATAAGCAGTACCTGTTATATATTTTTGGGCATTCTGAGTGTCATTTGTATTATGAATCTGATTAATACGATGATGAATAGTGTATATGTCAGAAGGAAGGAGCTTGGTATGCTGCAGGCAATCGGTATGACTAATAAACAGCTCACAGCCATGTTATGGCAAGAGGGAATGTTTTACACCTTTGGGACATTGATTATTTCGGTAGGATTTGGAAGCGTTTTGGGGTATCCGGCTTATCTCTGGGCAAAGCATGATGGGCTATTAAGTATCCATGAATATCATTATCCATGGACAGCGGCAATTATCGTAACGGTTGTCATGATTGTGCTCCAGTGTGTGTTGGCGTTTGTGCTCAGCCGTTCTGTGCAAAGGGATAGTCTCATTGAGAGAATTCGGTTTAGTGAGTGATGTTAAGATGATATTTTGAAATGCGGGAAATATGCAAATTTAAAATCATATTTTAAATTTGCATATTTTTTATTTTTTTGTTATACTAGATTTTAATAAGGCAAGGAGGTGTTATTGTTGTATTATAGTCGTATATTGGAAAAGGCAATTTTAAAAACGAGTAATACATTTCCGGTTGTATTGGTAACAGGGCCGAGGCAGGTAGGGAAGACGACATTATTGACAAAAATGGCGGAGGAAAATCGGACGATCGTATCGTTGGATAATCCGACGATTCGCAGTCTTGCCAAAGAGGATCCGGAGCTTTTTTTGCAAAGATATAAGCCACCTGTGCTCATTGATGAGGTACAGTATGCACCTGAGCTATTTATTTATATCAAGATATATGTGGATAAGCATAAGAACAATGGAGATTTTTGGCTGACCGGTTCTCAGGCTTTTCAAATGATGGAGCGGGTAACGGAATCCCTTGCAGGGCGCGTTGGAATCATTAAATTAAATGGTTTGTCCAATTCTGAGATTACGGGGACTTTTCATGATGAATTTAAGATTGATATGGACTCGCTTGTGGAGCGCATGCATTCTAGCAAAGCCATGGATATCATGTCTTTTTTTGATAGAATTTATAACGGATCCATGCCAAGGTTATACGAAAATACGGAAGTGAGTCGTGAACAATATTTTGAATCTTATATTGAAACATATATTACAAGGGATATTAAAGAATTGACAAAAGTTGCAGATGAAACAATGTTCCTTAACTTTATTCGCGGGGTGGCTGCAAGAACAGCGACAAATGTGAATTATACGGAATTGGCAGAGGAAATAGGGATATCTTCGCCTACTGCCAAGCAATGGTTGTCGCTGCTTGTAACATCAGGGCTGGTATTGCTGATACAGCCATTCTCAAATAATGCTCTCCATCGTGTAATAAAAACACCCAGAATGTATTTTATGGATACTGGTATTTGTGCGTACCTGACCGGATGGAATTCGCCGGAAGCTTTGGAGCGGGGTGCTATGAATGGAGCTTTTTTTGAGACATGGGTGGTTACGGAAATATATAAAAGTTATACGAATGTAGGCAAGAACCCACCACTATATTTTTATCGTGACAGCAATAATAAAGAGATTGATTTACTAATCTATCAAAATGGGACATTGTATCCCATTGAGATTAAGAAGGGGACGCAGCCTAAAAATGCGACAAAAAATTTTAATGTGTTAAAGAGATTTTCAGATGATAAAGGGGGGCAAAAGGCGGCAGCGGGAAATGGTGCTGTGATTTGTCTGGCATCGGATGTGGTTCCGATTGATAGGATGAATTACTATGTACCGGCATGGATTATATAAGTAACCTTTTGACAATATTCTATCATTAGGGTAAACTATAAGTGTTGTTGAAATGTGTCAGTTGTAGCAGGGGGATGGATTATGTTATTATCTGAACTATCACCAAAGGAAGTGTTTTATTACTTCCAGAAGCTTGCTTCAATTCCTCATGGTTCGGGAAATACGGACCGGATTGCGGAGTTTTGTATGGAGTTTGCCGAGGAGCACGGACTGAAGGCAAGGAGGGACCGGGTGAATAATGTAGTTATTTTTGCCGAGGGAACACCGGGCTATGAGCAGAGCGAGCCTGTGATTTTGCAGGGACATCTGGATATGGTTTGTGAACGGGAGGCAGACTGCGGACTGGATATGGAGAAGGAAGGTCTTGAGGTTTGTACAGACGGGGTGACAGTCTGGGCGAGAGGAACCACGCTGGGAGGCGATGACGGGATTGCTGTCGCTTATATTCTTGCAATTCTTGCATCAGACACCATTGTGCATCCGCCCATTGAAGCACTGCTCACCAGCGATGAGGAAATCGGCATGCTGGGAGCCAGAGCCTTAGATGTTAGTGATCTGACCGGAAAGAGACTCATTAACATTGATTCGGAAGAAGAAGGTGTGCTTTGTGTTAGCTGTGCCGGCGGTGTCAGAGCTCAATGCGATATTCCCTTTCATAAGGTGAGCGTGGATAAGGCTGCCAGTTGTACATATCGTATCGGTGTGAGCGGACTTTTGGGTGGACATTCGGGTATGGAGATTCACAAGCACCGGGAAAATGCAATTAAAATGCTGGGCAATGTACTGGCAAGTGCCAACCGGGCATGTACGATTTCATTGGTTAGTGCCACGGGCGGCGGCAAAGAAAATGCGATTCCCAAGGCGGCGGAAGCCACGGTGTGCCTGCCTTTAAATCAGGCACATATGTTGGAACACAGTGTGGCAGAGTTTTTAAAGCTGATGCATCAGGAGCTGTCTACGACAGAGCCGGAGCTTCTGATTACCGCAAAGCCGGTGGATATGCCCGAACAATGCATGGATCAGGAGAGTACGAAACGCCTGATTTTTGCACTGCAGCAGATACCCGACGGTATGCAGAAAATGAGTCCGGAGATAGAAGGTATGGTGCAGACCTCATTAAATATGGGGACTTTGCTTACAGAGGACAATCATGTTTCACTGCGGTATCTGATTCGCAGCAATACCGCAAGTGGAAAGCAGCTGGTATTAGAAAAGGTGACAGCATTTACCGAATATCTTGGTGGTACGGTGATGATGCAGTCTGATTATCCGGCGTGGGAATACCGGGTAAAGTCAAAGCTGCGTGAGACAATGATTCGTACCTTTGAAGAGGTATATCGAAAGGCGCCAGAGGTGACAGCAATACATGCGGGCTTGGAGTGCGGTATTCTTGCCGGCAAAATGATGGATATAGACATGGTTTCCTTTGGACCCACATTGTCAAATGTGCATACGCCGAAGGAGAGCATGGATGTGGCATCAGTACAGAGAAGCTGGGAATATCTGTTAAAGGTGCTGGAGAATCTGCGATGAATTTTTATTGGGTCTGTACTGACAGGAAACAACATAAACATAAGATATAGAGGAGGATTAAACTTATGATTCAAGACGGATTTATGTATATCGCGGCCTTGGTTTTTATCGCCGCTATATTAGTCAATCTGCCAAAGATTTTCAAAGGACCAAAGG
The DNA here is from genome assembly GCA_947175805.1 of uncultured Clostridiaceae bacterium. Lineage (GTDB taxonomy): Bacteria > Bacillota > Clostridia > Lachnospirales > Lachnospiraceae > RGIG6919. The sequence continues at coordinate 278 of CAMWOF010000147.1, read as the reverse complement.
CAAAGGTGTTCTTCAATTTTGCACCGCCTATCGTACTTATTTATTTGGGTCTGATGATTTTGTGTACTGTCCGTTTGTGGGATTTGGAGGCTACTGGTGATGCATATAGTGCCATGAAGAATCCACTGCTTTACGCAATGCTGTTTATTATGCTTTTGCGCTGTGACTTAAAGAAAATTATCAAGCTGGGACCGAAAATGTTAATCGGCGTTTTTGCCGCAACGATTTCCATCGGTGTAGGCTTTGTGCTTTCTTATGCTATTTTCCACGTAGGACTT
>CAMWOF010000146.1 GCA_947175805.1 uncultured Clostridiaceae bacterium | reverse complement strand
CGAAGTTCCTCTGCATACTGGGCTGGTTCTTTTCTATTATAAGTTTCATAAAGGTTTTTAACCCGATCAAAATAATTACTATCTTCTATGATACCGTTATTCAAAACATAGCTTCCATCTTCACGGATAATTGAATATTCCGTGCTGCTGCTTCGGATATTCGTTTCCAATAAATCATCGAGATAACTGGTGGGCAGTCCCGCAACCAATGCAATGCTTGTATTTCCGTCACTCACAGGATATACTGCCGGTACACCCATTAGGACAATCGAAATTCCATCTGCATCCTTTCCTGCGCAGACATTATATTTTCCCCCCTGAACAGAGTCGTGCAGCTTCTCCGGAACACCTGCCGTTACCTGAGAGCCGTAGAGCATATGAAAGGTGCCATCCTCCGTATAAAGGGCCAGATATTCAAAGCCCATGGACCTGGCATTATAGTTCAACGCTATCCGCATTGCGCTTTCTCCTGTAATGCGTCCGGGCGGAACAGCATCTACAAGCGATTCTACCTGAGACAGACGGAGCTCAATGGTAGTTCCAAAATGCGCTGATACCTGTTCGCTGATTCCTGACATGTAAAAAACACCCAGCTGCCGGATGGCATCTTCTCCCATAAGATTTACACAGATTGCTTGGATAATAAGTATACATATACAAAAAAACGATACCAGAACAAGACTTATATTCAGAAAACGTGTTGTTCTTTTTTTCATAAATTTCTATCTCCTGAAAAGTAATGATTAAATTATCTGCGGATATTCTAATTCATGCAGATAATTTAATATATCTCATTATAGTCCATCAGAGATTTACTTTCAAGAAATCTTTAATTTGGGTATGTGTCTTTAATTTGGATATGTGGCATTTAAATTGTATTTTTCAAGTTAGTATGCTAGAATAAAATTTAGTTGTATGACAGAGAAAAAGCTGAGTTACAATCCGGTGGAAAGTCTCACATTAGGAAATGGGGTTGCAAATGAAAACAGGTAAAATAAAAATGCAAAACAGAATAAAGCTGATACTCTTATTATGCGGGTTAAGTTTATGCCTCTCTGGCTGCGGGGCAGCAGGCAGAGGGGAAGCTGGTGTGAATGCGGATTGCGGCGTGGATACCGATGAGGCGCTCCTTGCAGCCCAGGATGAGATGTACTGGGGCTTTATCAACCGCCGGTTCATTCTGATTAATGACGAGAACGGGGAGCTTCAGTATGTGAAGGTGGATAATTCTGTTGGCAGGCACAATCTGGACATGGACGCTTTTACAGAAAATGAACGGGGCTACAGAATATATGCGCCGGGCGGCACGCAGGCCTGCAAGGTGGGGATTGATGTGTCCAAGCACAATAAAAGGATTGACTGGCAGAAGGTGAAAAGCGCAGGCATTGATTTTGCCATGATTCGTATCGGATACCGCGGCTATGGCACAGGGAAGATTCTTTTGGATGAGCAATTTGACTGGAATATGTCAGGTACTTTAGTGGAAGGGATTCCGAGAGGCATATATTTTTATTCCCAGGCAATCAGTTATGAGGAGGGCGCAGAGGAGGCCAGGTTTGTCCTGTCCAATCTAAAGGGCGCTGCACTCCAGTACCCGATTGTGCTGGATACGGAGGATGCGGAAAATGAAGATGCCAGAACCAACAATCTGACAGTGGAGGAGAGGACACAGGCATGCCTGGGCTTTTGCGATACCATTACGGCGGCGGGTTATGAGGTCATGGTCTATGCAAATAAGCGCTGGTTTGCTCTGGATTTGGATGTGGGGCAGTTGAAGGACTATGACTGGTGGTACGCACAATACAATGATTTGCCGACTTTTCCGTACCGCTTTTCCATCTGGCAGTACACTGCAAAGGGGAAGGTGCCTGGCATTTCCGGTGACGTGGACATGAATATTGAGTTTGATTAGGAGAGAGGTATGGAGTTTCGTACAATCGGCTATTATATTGTGGAGTTGACCACGAAACCCGAATTTATTGCGTTGGATTGTGAGACACTGCTTAGCATTAGCCCTTGCATTTGCGATGTTCATCCCGACCTGGGCGCATGTTTTTGGGTAGGGCATGAAAAGACCAGCGCAAAGTATCAGAGCAGGCTTGGATTATCCGGGCCTGCCTTTTTGCAGTTGGAGGAAGAAGTCGCCCGGTTGTTTGCAAGCCGCCGGATAGATGTGGACGGACGTTTTACAGATTTTGAGGCGGCGCTGCATTTTTACCGTTCCTACATAGGAAATGTGAAGGCTGCGAAGCTGGTGCAGGTACGGATGTCGGTGGAGGATGCCAAATTGCTGACGGAGGAGGATCTGTGGGGACAGAACGCACAGCTTCCGAAGGAGCAGGCGCTGCACGGAACGCCGCTTGGCGGGGAGCTTGTAGGCTTTGATGGCGGCAGCTTTCATAGCTATTTGTGTAACGGATTGGAAAAAACCATTTTTCAGAGCCGTTCCCGGCATATTAATGCCTGTGGTGTTTTGCAGTATACATATTCTGAGCTTACGGCATTTGCAGATAAGATACAGGGGCAGGGAGAGCCGGTGAACTGGCAACCGTGTCTGTTGTATGACTGTCCGGGCGATTTGTACGGATGGATAGGGCAGCTATGCAAAAACAGTGGTAAGGATACTGCCTTTTTAGAGGATTTTTGGCATCGGCTGGGTGAAAGTTCCGCCCTGCTTTGGGAAATGGATTATTTTCGGCAGCATGGCGATTTTAAGGCGGAGACAGAGGTTGCCGGTTATACGGTGGTGGATGTCATGGTGTGGCAGATTGACCATTTTAAAAGCCATATGGACAGAGGAGAGTATGACATGAGGGAAAATCCCGACTGTATGGTGCTGATGGCATTTGATACAATGCTGCGTATGCAGGCTTCACCGGAACCTTATGTGCAGGCAATGCAGTTGGAGACCGGAACGGATTATGAGGGGAAATATAGGTAGCCGCTTTTTTGAAGACCTTGCAAAACGAAGAAGAATATATCATGGTCTGTATATTTAAAAAAGGGAACATGTAACGGAATTTTGTGTTATAATCATAATATATAATAATTTTCAGAATCTTTTATAAATACTTCTACAATGAATCCTTCACAATCTGATAAAGAATACACACCGCAGATAGGAAAGGAAGCTGTAATGGAAAGGACTATAAAATATGAATAAAAGAAAAACAAGAGGATTTGGTATCCGAACTAAAATTCTATTGCCTACCAGTATGCTGATTATTCTGCTGTGTGTAATTATGGGAATGAATTCTTATCTTCGTACAAAAGAAGGACTAATCGCTATGGGTGTAGAAGAGGCACAGATGGCGGCAACAATCTCTACAAAATCTATTGACGTAGAACAATTGATAGAGATATCGGCAGAGAACGGAAAAGGTGAGACATATAACGCACTGTTCAATGACATGTGCGACATTAAGAATGATTGCGGAATCCAATATCTGTATACGCTGTATACAGACAAGAGCAGTGTGTATTATGGTGTTGATGCGGACAATACGCAGTCCGGTCATGATTATGGCGCTCCCTTTGAGGTGTCATATCAGGAGCTGAAGTCCGTTTTTGACGGAGAGATGTATGTGCAGGATTATATTGATTCTACGGATGACGGCGATTTGATTTCAGCATATATGCCTCTTGCCGACAGCAGCGGCAATATCATAGCGATTGTAGGCTGTGACTATGATGCTTCCAGAGTAGTAGAGCGTTTAGATGCCGCATTGCAGCGGGCAATCCAGATTTCAATCCTGAGTCTGCTTATCGCCTTAGTTGTCCTTAACCTTTTGGTTAGTAAAGTCATACACAGGCTGCACATGGTAGACGGCAAAATATACGAGCTGGTACATAACGAAGGCGATTTGACGCAGACATTAGATGTCCATACGGGCGACGAGATGGAAATGATTGCAGAAAATGTCAATGACCTACTCCAACACATACGAAGCATTATGTTAAATATAGCTGAAAATGCAGAGCGTTTAAGGGAATCTTCCCGCAAAACATCGAGCGAGCTGGCAAATGCCGAAATGGGGATTACGGATGTATCCGCAGTCATGGAAGAAATGAGTGCGGCAATAGAGCAATCCAGCTCTTCCTTGGAATTGGTGAATGAATCCACCAAGCAGATTTTCACCGCAATAGAAGCAATTTACGAGGAGGCTGAGAGAGGAAGGCTTTCCTCCGATGGAATCAGAAATAATGCCTCAGAGGTATACAACCGGGCAGTGGAAGCAAAGCAGGACGCTGTGGTTCAGGTTGCAAATATGGCAGCATCTGTCCAAAGCAAGGTTGAAAAATCCAGAGATGTAGAAAAAATCAAAGACCTTACGATAAATATTATCAGCATTACCGAAGAAACAAATCTTCTGGCATTAAATGCAAGTATTGAGGCCGCCAGAGCCGGAGAAGCAGGAAAAGGCTTCGCTGTAGTTGCAGATGAAATTGGTAAGCTGGCGGCAAATTCTGCAGCATCTGCAACGGAAATCCAGAATGTGACTGCTGAGGTAATCCAAACGGTAGATGAGCTGGCAGCAGAGGCAGAGGAAATGATTGCATTTATGAATGAGACTGCAATCCAGGGTTACGAAAAGCTTTTAGAAACCAGTGAAAGCTATCAGCATAATGTTGGAGATATGCATAGTATGATGCAGCAGTTTGCATCGGAGAGCGAGCGGTTAAAGCGCAATATGAATGAAATCAAGGAATCTCTGAATGAGGTAAAAACAACGGTCAGCGAATGTGCAATAGGCATAACGAATGTGACAGAGACAGCAGTAGAGCTGACAGGAAATGTCAGTGATATAGAAAAGGAAGCTGAATTTAATTTGGGAATTGTTGATCAATTAAATGCCGAGGTTGGGAAATTTAAATTGTAAATAGGCATAATAGGCAGTAATAAAAATGACGGGGTAGCAAAGTGGCTTGAGGAGCATGCGATTTTATAGATGATAAGGGATAGCCTATCAGAAAATGGAGAACGGAGCATGGCAATTGAGTATAGAAAATTAACGGAACAGGAACTGGAAATATTCATTGATATGAGAATTAATCAGTTACGGGAAGAAGGGGCAAAAGAGGATATAGACTTGAAACCGGCTTTGAGGGATTATTATAATCGGCATATGGCAGACGGGACATTTGTATCATGGCTGGCTTTTGATGAGGATAAGATTATCGGGACAAGCGGAATATCATTTGTTGAGAAACCTCCGTATTTTGGATGCCCCAGTGGAAAAATGGGATTGCTTTCAAGCATGTTTACGTCTAAGCAATATCGCAGACAGGGTATTGCAAAGGAGTTACTGACCAGAGTTGTGAATGAGGCAAGGGAGTATGGCTGTGGTACAGTGCAGATTACAGCATCAGACATGGGAGTATTGTTATATTCGGATTTTGGATTTGTGAAGAACGGAAATTTTATGCAGTATAAAATATAATAGAGATGAGCAAAACTCTGCTTTCGCAGATGTCCGTTGTACAATATAGACAAATCAACACAGGCACGCTTGCGCTGCTTGTCGCTCGCAGCGGTGCTAAGCAGTGTAACACTATGCCAACTAAGCTCGATAGAATCTCGCTAAGTGTGCAAGTGTACTTTCGTACTAGGCTCGAAAATACCTCGCCAAGTACTCAATGCAAGCACCGGCGGCTCCAAAGCACCTTGCTTATGATATTGTCTATATTGCACAACTAGGTTTTGGAAATAATGAGTTTTGCAAATGTCTAAATATAAAGTTTGTTAGGTGTGTAGAAATATTTTATATTACATGAATTTATTTTGATTGGAGACTTGAAATGATTGGAATATATTTTAGCGGAACGGGAAATTCCAGATATGCATTAGAGACTTTTTTGGGAAAGTATGATGAAACAGCCAGAGCTTATGCAATAGAGGATGAAAATATAGCCAGTTACATAAGGGATAGTGAGGAGATTATATTCAGCTATTCCGTACAGTATAGCAATATTCCCAAGATGCTAAAGGATTTCATAGACAAGAATTGCGAGATATGGAAGGGGAAGAAAGTTTTCGTAATCGCAACGATGGGTCTGTTCAGCGGAGATGGGGCAGGCAATCTTGCACGCAGACTAAAAAAATATGGTGTACAAATCATAGGCGGTTTGCATTTGAAAATGCCGGACAGTATAGCTGATGTAAAAGCATTAAAACGCCCTATAGAAGAGAATAAAAAGCTGGTTAAAGAGGCAGAGGAAAAGATAGAC
>CAMWOF010000145.1 GCA_947175805.1 uncultured Clostridiaceae bacterium | reverse complement strand
TTTGTCATAAGCTGCGGAAAAATAAAACTGGCGGGTCAAGTTATGTCAAAGAAAGTTGTTTTAGCTGGCGCATGCCGTACAGCAATCGGAACCATGGGCGGGGGATTAAGCACCACACCGGCGCCGGTACTCGGTTCTATCGTTATTAAGGAGGCTTTAAACAGAGCAGGTGTTCCTGCTGACAAGGTAGACCATGTGTACATGGGATGTGTTATCCAGGCAGGCTTGGGGCAGAATGTAGCACGTCAGGCGTCCATCAAGGCAGGGCTTCCTGTAGAGACACCGGCAGTAACGGTGAATGTAGTATGCGGCTCCGGTCTGAACTGTGTGAATATGGCAGCACAGATGATTCAGGCAGGCGATGCAGATATCGTGGTTGCAGGCGGTATGGAGAACATGTCTATGGCTCCTTATGCATTAAAGCAGGCAAGGTTCGGTTATAGAATGGGCAACAATACAATGGTGGATACCATGGTGAACGATGCCCTCTGGGATGCATTTAACGATTACCATATGGGTATCACGGCGGAGAATGTATGTGAGAAGTACGGCATTACCAGACGTGAGTTGGACGAGTTTGCTGCAAATTCCCAGCAGAAGGCGGTTGCTGCAATTGAGGCAGGAGCATTTAAAGATGAGATTGTTCCGGTAGAGGTGAAGAAGAAGAAAGAGACTGTTGTCTTTGATACGGATGAAGGTCCTCGTCCAGGCACTACAGCTGACAGCATTGCAAAGCTTCGTCCTGCATTTAAGCCGGATGGAATTGTAACTGCAGGTAATTCTTCTGGTATCAATGACGGCGCTGCTGCTGTCGTGGTTATGAGCGAGGAGAAGGCAAAGGAATTGGGCGTGAAGCCGATGGCTACCTTTGTTGCAGGCGCTTTGGGCGGCGTAGATCCGTCTATCATGGGCATCGGTCCTGTGGCAGCTACAAAGAAGGTTATGGAAAAAACAGGCATGACCATTGACCAGTTTGATATTATTGAAGCAAACGAGGCATTTGCTGCACAGTCCATCGCAGTACAGAAAGACTTAGGTTTTAAGGATGAGCAGTTGAATCCAAACGGCGGCGCTATCGCTCTTGGACATCCTGTAGGTGCATCTGGCTGTCGTATTCTGGTAACGCTGCTTCATGAGATGGAGAAAAAGGATGCAAAGAAGGGTCTTGCAACTCTTTGTATCGGTGGCGGCATGGGCTGCGCAACCATCGTGGAGAGAGACTAGAGCTGATGATTTGGATAGGCGGCTGCTTGCCGTCTATCTGTAATTGCGCGAAGGCAAAATAAAGAAGGAGTATTTTTATGGAATTTATTACATATGAGCAGGACGGCTTTGTCGGTGTTATCACTATCAACCGTCCGACGGCGCTAAATGCGCTGAACAGCCAAGTGCTTGACGAGTTGTCTGAGACTCTGGATGCAGTGGATTTAGAGGCGACAAGAGCTTTGATTCTCACAGGTGCAGGGGAGAAATCCTTTGTTGCCGGCGCTGATATCGGAGAGATGTCCACCCTGACAAAGGCCGAGGGTGAGGCGTTTGGTAAGAAGGGTAATGATGTCTTCAGAAAGTTAGAGACATTTCCACTTCCTGTGATTGCTGCAGTCAATGGTTTTGCGTTGGGCGGCGGCTGTGAGATATCCATGAGCTGTGATATCCGTATCTGTTCAGAGAACGCAGTATTTGGACAGCCGGAGGTTGGTCTTGGCATTACGCCGGGCTTTGGCGGTACACAGAGGCTTGCCCGTCTGGTAAGTCCGGGCATGGCAAAGCAGATGATTTATACTGCAAGGAATATCAAGGCGGACGAGGCTCTTAGAATCGGCTTGGTAAATGCAGTGTATCCGTTAGAGGAGCTGATGGATGCCGCAAAGAAGATGGCTGCCGGGATTGCAGCTCAGGCTCCGATTGCAGTAAGAAATTGCAAGAAAGCAATCAACGACGGGCTTCAGGTGAATATGGACGAGGCTATCGTTATCGAAGAGAAGCTGTTCGGCGACTGCTTTGAGACGGAGGATCAGAAGGCCGGTATGGGCAACTTCCTTGAGAAGGACAAAGAAAAGAAATTAAAGGTGGTTCCGTTCCAGAATAAGTAAATCGGGCGTTTACATAAGCGTGTCCGGAACAGGATTTTAATTACTAACTATATCATAAATATTATAAAAGGAGGACATCAAAATGAAGGTTGGCGTAATTGGCGCAGGCACCATGGGACAGGGTATTGCCAAGGCATTTGCCCAGGTGGACGGTTACGAGGTTGCACTCTGCGATATCAAGAAGGAGTGGGCTGAGGGCGGAAAAGACAAGATTGCAAAGGGTTATGCAAGACTTGTTGAGAAAGGCAAGATGACACAGGAGGCTGTAGACAAGATTCTTGCAAGTATTACTGCAGGGCTCAAAGAAGATATCTGTGCAGACTGTGATTTGATTGTTGAGGCAGCATTTGAAGATATGGAGGTAAAAAAGACTACCTTTGGCGAGCTTGATAAGATTTGTAAGCCGGAGTGTATCTTTGCTTCCAATACGTCAAGCCTGTCTATTACTGAGATTGGAAATGGGCTTACCCGTCCGATGATTGGTATGCATTTCTTTAATCCGGCAGACCGTATGAAGCTGGTTGAGGTAATTGCCGGCGTGAATACTCCGGAGGAGACTGTAGCTAAGATTAAGCAGATTTCAGAAGAGATTGGAAAGACTCCGGTACAGGTAAATGAGGCGGCAGGCTTCGTTGTAAACCGTATACTGATTCCGATGATTAATGAAGCTGCATTTATCAAGATGGAGGGCGTATCCGATGTGGCAGGTATCGATGCTGCCATGAAGCTTGGCGCAAACCATCCGATGGGACCTTTGGAGTTAGGAGATTTCGTAGGACTGGATATCTGCCTTGCGATTATGGATGTCCTTTATAAGGAGACAGGAGACAGCAAGTACCGTGCATGTCCATTGATTCGCAAGATGGTCCGCGGCGGTAATCTGGGCGTCAAGAGCGGAAAGGGCTTCTACATTTACAATGCTGACCGCACAAAGACCCCTATGGATGCGCAGTAAGTTTTAAAGGAGGAAATTAAAAAATGGATTTCACTTTAAGTAAGAAACATGAAATGGCACAGAATCTGTTTAAGGAGTTTGCCGAAAAAGAGGTAAAGCCGCTTGCGCAGGAAATCGATGAAGAGCACAGATTCCCGCGTGAGACTGTGGAGAAGATGGCAAAGGCAGGCTTCCTTGGTATTCCTGTTCCGAAGGAGTTTGAGGGACAGGGCTGTGATCCGCTTACATATGTTATGTGTGTGGAGGAGTTGTCTAAGGTCTGCGGCACAACAGGCGTAATTGTATCTGCACATACCTCTCTTTGTGTAGACCCGATTCAGACTTATGGTACGCCGGAGCAGAAGGCAAAGTATCTGCCGGATTTGGCATCCGGAAGAAAGTTAGGCGCTTTCGGCCTTACTGAGCCGGGTGCAGGAACAGATGCCCAGGGACAGCAGACAAAGGCTGTATTGGACGGCGATGAGTGGGTATTAAACGGCTCTAAGTGCTTTATTACCAACGGTAAGGAGGCAGACGTCTATATTATCATTGCCGTTACCGGCATAATTGAGAAGCGTGGCAGAAAGATAAAGGAGATTTCTTCCTTTATTGTAGAGAAGGGTACACCGGGCTTTACCTTCGGAACGAAGGAGAAGAAGATGGGTATCTGCGGTTCCTCTACCTATGAGCTGATTTTCACGGACTGCAGGATTCCGAAGGAGAACCTGTTAGGACAAAAGGGCAATGGCTTTAAGATTGCCATGCATACACTGGATGGCGGACGTATCGGTATCGCTGCACAGGCTCTTGGCATTGCAGAGGGCGCTTTGGAGTTGACAATCAACTACGTAAAAGAGAGAAAGCAGTTTGGCAAGGCAATTGCAGGACAGCAAAATACACAGTTCCAGCTGGCAGATATGGCTACCAAGGTAGAAGCTGCTAAGATGTTGGTATATAGGGCTGCCATGAAGAAGGCAGAGTACCAGGCAAACCCTAAGGTTTCTTATTCCGTAGAGGCTGCCATGGCAAAGCTTTGTGCAGCTGAGGTAGCTATGGAGGTTACGACAAAGTGCGTACAGTTACATGGCGGTTACGGCTACATCAAGGAATATGATGTTGAGCGTATGATGCGTGACGCTAAGATTACAGAGATTTACGAGGGAACCTCAGAGGTTCAGCGTATGGTAATCTCAGGCGATCTTTTGAAATAAGGAGGTACTTACCGTGAAAATCGTTGTATGTATAAAGCAGGTACCTGATACAAAGGGTGGCGTAAAGTTTAACCCGGACGGTACATTGGACAGAGGTGCGATGCTGACAATCATGAACCCGGATGACAAGGCAGGCTTGGAGGCAGCGCTTAGAATTAAGGATGCAAATGGTGCAGAGGTTACGGTTGTGACCATGGGTCTGCCAAAGGCAGAGGAAGTGCTCCGTGAGGCGATGGCCATGGGCGCTGACAAGGGGATTCTTGTGACAGACAGAGTGTTGGGCGGTGCCGATACATGGGCTACCTCTACCACATTAGCAGGCGCTCTTAGAAATATTGATTATGATTTGATTATTACGGGACGTCAGGCAATTGACGGCGATACCGCACAGGTTGGCCCACAGATTGCAGAGCATTTAGGGCTTCCGGTTATCTCTTATGCACAGGATATCAAGGTTGAGGGTGACAGCGTGGTTGTAAAGCGTCAGTACGATGATGGCTATCATATGCTGAAGGTAAAGATGCCATGCCTGATTACTGCTCTTGCTGAATTAAATGACCCGCGTTATATGACACCGGGAGGAATTTTTGACGCCTATGATGCTGAGATTACCACATGGGGACGTGCAGACTTAAAAGATATTGATGATTCAAACTTAGGTCTTAACGGTTCTCCGACAAAGATTGCCAAGGCTTCCGATAAGGTAAGAAAGGGCGCCGGTGAGAAGGTAGTTCCTGATTCTCCGGATGATGCAGCAAAGTTAATCGTAGACAAGCTATTGTCAAAGCACATTATCTAATAAAGAGGTGAATAAAATGGGCGCAATGAACGCAGAACAGATAGCACAGTACAAGGGCGTGTTCGTCTTTGCACAGCAGGTAGATAACAAGTTGAGCGGTATTTCCTTTGAGCTGATTGGTGAGGGAAAGCGGCTGGCTGAGAAGCTGAATGAGAAGGTAACCGCTGTGTTAATCGGCGCTAATGTTGCCGGCCTCGCAGATGAGCTGGCAGAGTACGGTGCAGACAGAGTTATCGTAGTGGATGACCCGGAATTAAAGGATTACAGGACAGAGCCATATGCACATGCACTGGCGTCTGTGATTAATGAATATAAGCCGGAGATTATGTTAGTGGGCGCAACGGCGATTGGCCGCGACCTTGGTCCTACCGTATCCGCAAGGGTTGCGACAGGTCTGACAGCCGACTGTACATTGTTGGAGATTGGCGATTTCCCACTGACTCCGATTCCAGGCAAGGAGCAGAAGAAGAACCAGCTCTTAATGACTCGTCCTGCATTTGGCGGCAATACCATCGCTACCATTGCATGTCCGGATAACCGTCCGCAGATGGCTACCGTCCGTCCGGGTGTTATGCAGAAGCTGGAGAAGAAGGCCGGTGCAAAGGCAGAGGTAATCAATTACAATCCGGGCTTTACGCCGAATGATAAATATGTAGAGATTCTTGAGGTTGTCAAGGCGGTAAATGATGCCGTAGATATTATGGACGCTAAGATATTGGTATCCGGCGGCCGTGGTGTCGGCTCCCCGGAAAATTTCAAGCTGTTAGAGGACTTGGCGGCTGTGCTTGGAGGTACGGTTTCCTGCTCACGTGCGGTTGTAGATTCTGGCTGGAAGCCAAAGGATTTACAGGTTGGGCAGACCGGTAAGACCGTTCGTCCGAACGTATACTTTGCCATCGGCATTTCCGGTGCTATCCAGCACGTTGCAGGTATGGAGGAGTCCGATTTGATTATCGCTATCAATAAGGATGAGGATGCTCCGATTTTTGATGTTGCCGATTACGGCATTGTTGGGGATTTGAACAAGATTGTTCCGATGCTGACAGAGCAGATTAAGACTGCGATTGCAAATAAATAATCAGATATTGGCAAACATTACAAACATGTAATTGACCAAAAATGTGACAGGGCTTGCTGCATATTGTGTGCAGCAAGCCCTTTATCTATAGCCTGGCTCTTATACCCATCTGACGCTGCCGA
>CAMWOF010000144.1 GCA_947175805.1 uncultured Clostridiaceae bacterium | reverse complement strand
ACATCATATTATACGTTGTATGATGACTATACCACCCTTTGACAGTTTTGTCAATACATTTCGCAGAGATGATTGGAATAGAAATAGTTGCAACAAAAAACTGCCACGCCAATATTATGGTGTGGCAGTTTTTGCTGCAACTATTTCTACTCCAATTCTTCTGTATGGATAGCATTACTCAGGTGAATTTTAATTGCGCATTTAACAGCTTCCGGATTTCGCTGCTCTAAAAACTTCATAATCATAGCATGGTCTTCATACGCATCTTTTGCTATAATATAAAGTTTATGGTCCAAATCAAATGTCTTTTCTATTGTTGCGGTTAATACCGGTAAAAATTGACTGATAAACTCATTATGGGACGCTTTAATAATTGCACCATGAAAAGCAACCTCTGATTCTATTCTCTGTTTACCTGTATAGCTTTTCTTTAAATGCTCCTGGCATTGTTTCCCCAATTCCAGTATATGTGCAATTTCTTCATCACTCGCTCTTTTGCAAGCCAAAGCAGCAGCTTCCGGTTCAAAAATCAATCTTGTTTCATATAAATCCCGTAAAGTCACTTTTTTGCTGTGTAATTCTTGCAAATCAATTCCACTATCTGCCTGACGTTCCATTTGATTCACAACAAAAGTACCTTTGCCCCTTTGAACATTCAGCAACCCTTCCGATATCAAAATATGGACTGCTTCCCGAAGTGTCGTTCTGCTAACCTTAAATTTCTCAGAAAGCACATTTTCGTTTGGAAGCTTGTCACCAAACTTATATACATTTTCCACAAGTATCATATTTCTTATTTTATCAGCAGTCCGCTGTGCTAAACTTTCTTCTTCCATATACTCATTTCCTTTCTGATAAGCAATACAATCTATATGCCTTAATTTACTGAAACAAGTATACCATTAAACCGTCAAGCATGTAAATGGCAACCTCTAATTGGCTACCCACATTTTACATTCGTTCTTCACTAGATTTACTTGTTATATCAAATCCAATACAACTGACAACAGTTGAATATTTACTTCTTTAAACCTCCTCCGACAATAAAAGTCTTTTATTTCATACGTTATTTGAGTGGGAATATCATTACCCATTTTCATCAATTTCTACTGCCACTTATCCGCCATTGTATAAAAATCATAGTACAATCCCTGCTTTTCCATCAGTGCATCGTGGTTTCCCTCTTCCACAATACCCTCTTCGGTAAGTACCAGTATACGGTCAGAATTTCTGATACTGGATAATCTGTGGGCGATGGTCAGCGTTGTCCTGCCCTTTGACAATTTGGCTAAAGATTTTGCCACTGCAAATTCACTTTCGTTATCTAACGCAGAGGTGGCTTCATCCAGGATTAAAACTCTTGGATTTTTCAAAAACACTCTTGCAATGCTGATTCGCTGCTTCTGTCCACCGGAGAGCTTCACTCCCCTCTCGCCAATATAGGTCTCATATCCGTCTTTCAATTCTGTGATAAAGCTGTCTGCGCCTGCAAGCCTTGCGGCAGCAATCACCTCTTCTTTTGATGCATCCGGTCTGCCATATACAATATTGTCATATACTGTTCCGGAAAATAAATATACATCCTGCTGGACAATTCCAATATGCTGTCGCAAGCTTTTTAATGTAAATTCCTTAATATTTCTTCCGTCTAACCGGATGCAGCCGGAATCAATATCATAAAATCTCGGTATCAGATTACAAAGCGTCGTTTTTCCTCCGCCGGATGGCCCCACAATTGCAACCCGCTCTCCTGCCCGGATGGAGAGGTTCAGATTAGAAAACACCTTATTATGGTCATCCGGATATTCAAAACTCACATCCTCAAAGGTAATATCACCGGAAACCTCGGTAAGCTCTACTGCGCCCTCCTCGTCAAAGATATCAATATCTGCATCCATAATCTGTAAAAACCGTTCTATGCCGGTCATACCTCTTTGAAACTGTTCCGCAAACTCAATAATCCGCCTGATAGTGGCAATCAGTGTCGTAACATAGAGCATGTATGCAACTAAATCCCCCGGCTGGATATAGCCCTTGACCATAAAGATTCCGCCGCCTATTACCACAGAAAGATACATAATCCCATCAAACATTCTGGTGGTTGTCTGAAACGCCGCCATATACTTGTAGGTTTCTTTTTTAATCTCAAAAAACTGTTGATTATCTTCGGAGAATTTTTTATTCTCCATATCCTCATTGGTAAATGCCTTTACTACCTTCTGTCCTAATAAGCTGTCTTCAATACGGGCATTCAATTCTCCAATCTGATATCTCTGTTTAGAAAATGCTGTTTTCATTTTCCGATTCAGAACCATACAGGTGACAAACATTATCGGAACAATGCAGAATATAATCAAAGTAAGCCAGACATTAATCCCTGCCAAAATGATAAATCCCACTGTTGCTTTAATTGCCGCAATAAAAAATTCCTCCGGACAATGATGTGCAAACTCCGTCACATCAAACAGATCATTGGTAATCCGTCCCATAATCTGCCCCACCTTGGTATTGTTGTAATAGGTATTAGAAAGCTGCTGAAGATGGGAATATGCATCCCTTCGCATGGTTGTTTCTATCTTTGCACCCATCACATGTCCCACATCTGCCATATAATAATTGGCTATACTGTCCACAATGCGAAGGGCAAAATAAATCCCTCCAAGCACTAATACTGTACGGACAGATAATGCCGCCAAATCCCGCAGCCCTTCATTGGTAATATAGCGCATAATAAGAGGCAGCACCAGTTCACATATTGTCGTCAGCGCCGCACAAAATAAATCCAGAACAACCGTCCCTATGTGTGGTCTGTAATACGGCATAAACCTTTTCAAAAGCTCTGTAGTTTTGTATTCTTTCGTGTCCATTGTTTATCCGCTCCTTATCGCTTTACTTTATATTTAGTATCACTGTCACCCCCGACAGACACTGCTTTACAAATAAAAACACAACCAATTGCACTGACATTATCATGACCCCAAAATAAATGATATGTAAAAAATGCTTAGAATCTTAATAAAATGATTTTAAGCATTTTGTTTATTGGTTATTCACCTTCAAAATAATAAAGCTATAGTACAAATCTGAAAGACAAACTGGAATTTGAAAAACAATTACATTCCAACCATCTTTCTAACAGTATTTGCCGTTCTTATTGTTAATTTGCTACTGATATTTTTACTTGCTGTCTTAGACCACCAATTTGTTTTTTGATAATCTTTCCTGCTGAAAGACCAGAATATCGCTTCTTTGTAATCTTTTATCCTTTCTAATTCCTCTTTAGGCTCTCCAAGCTCACAATATACCTCTGCAAATGTAGCGGGTGGCATAATAAAGATTAGATTGTCGTAGATTTCCTTATTTTCGTTTCCCCACCAGTCGGGCGCATTGTGCAAGATGTCATCAAGTCCTTCTCTTGATATGACAAAAACAGGAATATCTAAAACAAACTGTTTTTTTATCATTATCTCAATCTGTTTTGTGATCTTCTCTATATCATCTTTATCACTCGAAAAAGCCACATTACCGCTGTTCAAGTATGTCTTAACCTCTCCAAACCCAAGTTTTTCAAACTGTTTCTTTAATTCTGCCATTGGTACTTTATTTTTACCACTTATATTGATACCACGCAGAAATGCAATATATCTTTTCATATTTGCTAACACCTCCACACAAATTGCGATTGGATTTTCCCTTATGTTATTTCCTCTCCCTTGCTGTTACGAACCCTAGTAAGGGAAAGGAAAACCTATAACACATTATAACACAAAACAATTACGGCGTGGGAACTGATTGTAACAAGGCAGAAGAAGGCTTGAAAACAACTCCTTGCTCTGAATGTGCCATAAACGCTTTAGCAATAGATGAGCCACTTGAATATATAAGGCTCTATCTTGAGGGAAATATGGAATCATTTTATTTGCACGAGTTCTATTCCTTCATCTTTTCCAAGATTTCGTGAATATAGCTTTTGTTCTGAATTATTCCAATGCTCATGCACACCAAGATTGGAAACAGCATGCCCCTTTCCGTCTGTATAACCCGTTCCTGACGGTGCATTTTCCACAAGCCCCGCTTCATGCAGATAGTTTTCATTCGTAATATCTGCCGCAGAACGGTTGCTGCCTGTTACGGTCGGTTCATTATTCAAAAAATCTGCACCGACGGAATCAATCGCTACTGGGTCTTGTGACACAAAAATGCTTGAAGTGTAATCACCGTTAAATGGCGCTTGCTGCCACTTGGAATTTTCAGCGGTAATAGAAGCACCCTCGCTTGGCGCACAGATTAAGGCATCCAGCATATACAATACAGTCTTACCTCCGAGCTCGGCATTTGCCATCAAATCTACCAGCGGACTGTAAATACCCATCTCTGATTTTGTCAGCCATTGGTGCAAATTTGCTCCCTCTGGTGGACGCATTCTGTTTCCGTTGATAAATGAGCCGAAGTGATTTTTGCCGCACAGAGTAATGCCGTAGCTGTGTCCTTTCAGATTGGCAAGATTGATGACATAGACAGCCTCGGTCACACAAGCTGGCAGATAATTTACTTTGCCACTGAACTGATACGACCAATTAATTGGCGCATTTTCGTCAGCTACACCATTGTCACGCCCTACAAACTGAATTCCGTTCAGTTCTCCTTCAGTACACATTCTTACCATATAATCAGGAAAAAGACGAGACACGTCATAAACTGTAATGTCAGACGGATTCACTCCTCCCTCTTTTACAAGAGAGATAAGCAATGTTTTCAAAAGTACCGGATTGGTATAACTCATCTGCGTTGCACCGGAGGTGTCATCGTCGAATACCGCCGAGCCGTTGATGTTCACCTTGATTGCAATTTTTTCTCCCTTTGTATAGCCGCCGTCCATATTGCGGGCATTTTTATTAGCGGAAAATAATGCATTCCATCCGTCTTTCGCCGTGCTTTTGCCACCGAGAGAAGCAATACTATCGTTTACCATTTCCAAAATAACCGCTTCATCAAAATGACTTATTTCCCACCAATAACCGCTGCCGTCCCAATCTACGGAGTCGGGATTGTGCGACCATACCACACGCCCCGGCATTGCACCAACCCCTGTGCCGTATGCTTCATGCTGCGGGTAATTCCCATCATAAGGGAGATACTGTATTTGTGATGTTTCAGAAGAATTTTTTGTGTTTGTCCCCATTGATTGCGTATCTTTCATATCGCAGCCGGTCATCACAGGTATCAAGAGGGTTATAACCAAAATAAATGCTTTCACTTTGATAACAATCTTTTGCTTCATGACGACTATCCTTTCTATAATAATCTGTTGAAAGACAGGATGCTGCACATACGGGCGGCATCCTGTCGTCAGTTCATTTGCTTATTTCAGATTCTGATAAAAAAACTGCTCTATTTTATCAAATGGGATGATATCTATTTGATCGTATAAATCCGTATGGCTTGCCCCTGGAACAAGCAGTAATTCTTTGTTGTCCTGATACTTGTTTCCGTTGGTCATAGCGGCATAGGCGTCCTTGCCGAAATAGCAGGAATGTGCCTTATCCCCATGAAGCACCATGACCGCACTGCGGATTTCATTGCTATAATGGAGAATCGGCATATTCATAAAGGACTGACATCCAATCACATTCCATCCACCGTTGGAATTTAAGGAACGAGGGTGATAGCCACGCTCTGTTTTATAGTAAACATGATAGTCCTGAAAATACCATGGCGCATCTTCGGGCATTGGGTCGGCTACACCTCCGCCAAGAGCATATGTGCCGTTTTTATAATCCTCAAGCCGCTGTGCATTCATCGCTTTTCTTTTTTCAAAACGGGATTCTTCGCTATTCTCACTATCAAAATATCCATTGGCATTGACACGACTCATATCATACATGGTAGAAGCTACAGTTGCCTTAATACGGGTATCGAGTGCCGCTGTATTGATTGCCATTCCACCCCAGCCACAGATTCCGATAATGCCGATTTTCTCCGGATCAACTGTATCTTGAAGAGAAAGAAAATCCACTGCCGCCATGAAATCCTCCGTATTGATGTCAGGAGAAGCCATATAACGCGGCTCACCGCCGCTCTCTCCTGTAAAAGACGGATCAAATGCAATCGTCAGAAACCCTCTCTCTGCCATTGTCTGTGCATACAATCCTGCCGCCTGCTCTTTGACTGCGCCAAACGGACCGCATACGGCAATAGCAGGCAGTTTGCCGCCAGCGTTCTTCGGGGTGTACATATC
>CAMWOF010000143.1 GCA_947175805.1 uncultured Clostridiaceae bacterium | reverse complement strand
ATTATAATATGCTGATAAATCATATTTTTTATGGATGCGGTCATCCAAATACCTGATTTTGTTTATGCAAATTAAACCATAGCCTTCTTAATGGCTGCCATCAACTCCCCGTAAGTCTCGTATGCTGGAAGCTCCGGGTAGTCTGCTTTTATCTGCTCCGTGCTCTTAAACAGAAAGCCCGCCTTGCTCGCCTGAATCATTCCCAGGTCATTGTGGCTGTCACCGCTGGCTATCGTTTCGTAACCGATGGACTGCAGTGCCTTTACTGTAGTCAGCTTTGACTGCTCACAACGCATCCGAAAACCCGTAATCTCTCCATTCGCAGCAACCTCTAAGGAGTTGCAGAAAATTGTCGGATAACCCAGCTTCTTCATCAGAGGCCCTGCAAATTGCTCGAAGGTATCGCTGATAATAATCACCTGGCAGATGGAGCGAAGCTCATCTAAAAACTCCTTTGCCCCCGGAATCGGGTCAATCTTTGCAATCGTCTCCTGAATCTCCTTTAATCCTAAGCCGTGCTCCTTTAGAATACCAAGCCTCCAGTTCATCAGCTTATCGTAGTCAGGCTCATCCCTGGTCGTTCTCTTAAGCTCAGGAATCCCACTGGCCTCTGCAAAAGCAATCCAAATCTCCGGCACCAAAACGCCTTCCAAATCCAAACAAGTAATGTACATAGTCTCCTCCTCTGTCATGAATGATTCTGCACCTCATTTTAACACACCCGCAGGGAAAACTCAAGAAGCCGCTATAATACCGCTTCGCAGCCCGCCTCCTCTGGCAAAGGCTATCTCCCTCTGATAATATTCTTGCTGCTGAAATAGGTCAACAAAAAATACCCGCCATAAATTGCAGCCAGAATCAGTACTGTTGTGGCAATGGATTTTGCAAGCCCCACCGTGCCAAAAACCTCCAAAACATGGATGCTGAAGAGAATTCCGAATACAGAATGAACCGCAGCCAACAGAAGCGGCGCAAGGAAGAAAATGCCAATCTGGCGGAACAACGCTCTGTTTAGCATGGACTCGTCTGCCCCTAACTTTCTAAGCATGTGATACCGTTCCTTGTTATCCGCACTCTCAGACAGCTCCTTAAGCGCCAGCAGCGCTGCACTGGAAATCAAAAAGATGACACCAAGATACAGACCGATAAACGCCATCAGGCCACCCATCCCGACCATTGCCTCACTAATATCAATACGGGTATCTATTATTGGCAGGGAAGAATTCAAGTCCTCCACTGAAAACTGTTGTACACTGCCATCTGCCATGGTAATATTCACCATACCGTCCGCCGACACATTGTGCCAGTTGTTTTGATGCCAAATACCCTGCACCTGTTCCTCAATCTCGCGCTTCTCTTCCTTTTTATCTGCTGCGTAGTTCGCCAGCAGAAATTCTTTCCAGCAAAAGCCATCTTGTACGACTGCATCCGGTACAACAATAATCCCCGCATTGACATGAGAGCCTGACATTTCCAGCCATCCGGTTTTGCATTCAGCATATTTCGGCTTTAACAAATGTCCAAATACTGTAAGCTCCTGTCCCTGCTGCAACGTCAGATTGCGTATATTTACCATGGACTGAAAGTCTGCCACAATAAGATATTCATCCTCTGCCAGGGTAAAGGTTTCATTTCCAAAAACCGCTGCCGCCGCATTATATTCACTCAGAGCAACAATATCCTCAACGGTATCATAGCCTAAAAATGTGTACTGACTCTGAATAGATTCCAGCAAATCTCCCAGCGTTGCGCCAAAGGTTAACTGTGCATCCATATAAATATGCCCCTCCACAACATCCGTCAAACTGGAAAACAAATCAATGCCTACAGCCTCATATATCTCTTTGATAGACAGCCCGTACACGGCCATAGCCGACTCCGACATGGTCTCTTTTTCAATGTCAGTGATTCCTACATGCTTTGTCATCTCCACATCCGCCGCTGCCATCTCGTCTAACTGCATGGTCAGGGTATTTCTGACGGAAAGGCAGGCAGAAAGCGTACAAATCGTCACAAACAGCATCAGACAGATGATAGATATGCTTACAACCTGGGTGTTAATCTTACTGCTAATCTGACGCAGTGTGAAGCTGTTTAAACCCCTGTAGTAAATCCCCTTCAGGGACATGACAATCCGAAGCAGCAAACCTGACAGAGACCAAAAAATCAGAAATGTGGATACAATGCCCATGCAAATCGGCGGCACAATTTTATCGACAGTATCCAATTTCCCAAACCCGGCAGTCACCATATAATAGGCATAACCGAGCACTGCGGACGCTGCGATAAATATGAGTACACACAGCCATGGATTTTTCAGCTTCTGTTTCTCGGAGCGCCGCTCGGCCTGCAGCAGCTCAATCAGCCTGCATCGGCTGATATTTATCGTATTAAAAACCATGACAACAATATACATCACGCTAAAGTACAGTATCGTTTTCAGGCAGGCATCCGTAGAAAAAATGAATTTATATTCCGTCATATCCGCCTCAAACATATTTGCCACAAATGCACTCATGAGCTGTGACAGCCCTGCCCCCACAAACAGTCCCGCCACCAGGGAAACGATGCCGATGAGCAGCGTCTCTAAAAAGAGAATCATGGAAATTTTCCGTTTCCCCATCCCCAATGTCAGATAAATGCCAAACTCCTTATTTCTCCGCTTAATCAGGAACTGGCTGGCATATACAATCAGAAATCCCAGCACGAAGGATACAAATACGCTAATACTGGAAAGCGCCTCTGTCATTAGCCTGATAATTTCACGGGTATTCGCCGTTACCTCCATCATGACAGTCTGGCTCTCAATGGCGTTGAACACATAGAAAACAGCGACACCGACAACGAGCGTAAAGAAGTATACCGTATAATCCCGAAAGCTTTTTCTTATGTTTTTCAGAGATAATTTAAAGAGCATCACTGACATCACCTCCCAGCAGGGTAACTACGTCAATAATTTTCTCGAAAAACTGCTTTCTGTTGTCGCTGCCCCTTCTAATCTCGTTAAAGAGCTTACCGTCTTTGATAAAGATTACCCTGGTTGCGTAGCTGGCAGTAAAAGAATCGTGGGTTACCATGAGAATTGTCGTCCCAAGCTTCCCGTTCAAATACCGGAAGCGGTCCAGTAATAGCTTTGCAGATTTAGAGTCCAATGCTCCTGTAGGTTCATCCGCCAGCACCAGCTTCGGCTCCGTAATAATGGCTCTGGCACAGGCAACTCTCTGTTTCTGGCCGCCAGACATCTGATACGGATATTTATTCAACTCATCCTCCACGCCCAGCTCCAGCGCTACCGAGTCCACCTTAGCGTCAATAGCGCTTGCAGGCACATTTTGAATAGATAGCGCCAGGGCAATATTTTCGTATGCAGTCAGGGTATCTAACAAATTAAAATCCTGAAAAATGAATCCAAGCTGCTCCCGCCTAAATTTATTCAGGTCATTTCCTTTCAGCTTCGTGATATCCACATCCCCGACCCAGATATGCCCGGAGGTTACCCTGTCAATGGTTGAAATGCAGTTTAACAACGTGGTCTTACCGCTGCCGGAGGCGCCCATAATCGCGACAAACTCTCCCCGGTCAACGGTGAATGAAATATCATTTAATGCCTTTGTGAGACTGGATTTGCTTCCATAAAATTTCTCAATCCCATCAATTTTTAAAATAGTTTCCATGAGTTTATTCCCTTTCTTAATCTTAATATACTTAAGCAATTGCGAAACTCGTATTTACATATTGATGTATTGTGCAATCAAATTGTATACATTGACGAGTTTCGCAATCGCCTATCTTAATAAACTCATCCTACTCTAGTTTTCCTTTCCTGTCGTTTTTTCAACATTACAGAAGGTTACAATTTTGTAATGTTGGGGGAGGTTTACTTCAGCTATTTAGAAACAACATTTCTAATCGCCGCATTCCCGCATACATTTTAATCTCTTATGTCTGAAAAAACAAGAGAGCGCTGGGATAATGGCGGGGAGTATTGTGAAGAGCTCTGCCAGATTCTTGATAGTGAATACGATATTACAGCAGGATTATTACAAACCGGATTGCGAATGCAATTGCCCTTATGGACTCCATGACCTTTTACGGAATTGAGAAAATATTGCGGGAGATGACTATATTAACGCTGCCGTGATCCTTTTTAAAATGGCTTTATCCGACAACAGCATAATATTCCGCATGGGAGGCGATGAATTTATCATTATATTACCATCTACTTCCAAGGAAAAAGCCTTGCTCGCCACAAACCAGTTGAGAGAAAATGCAAAGCTGTTCCACATAGAGGGACGTGAGTTAAGTATTTCGTTCGGCGTATCCGCCATGAACAGCTGGGCGGACGGCTTCCAGAAGTGCGTTGCCGAATCTGACGGGAATATGTATGTTGAAAAGAATGGGAAGAGGGAAAAAAGGTGAGATGGCAGTTTCCTGGGGCTTGGAGACTGGTATTTTGAGATTTATGGTTGATTAATCCGCTAAAATCTATCGTACTTTTGGAGTCGCACTCTCTGTCAGTCCTAGCCAGACTCTTTCCTAAAAATAAATCTAATTCATATACAAAATCATGCATATATTTTCATGTACTTAATTTCAATCTACCAAATATATCAATCTTTAGCTGTAATCTCATATTTTACGGAATCAATATGAACAAGATCTACCTCTATACATTCAAACTTTTTACTATCAAAGATAGCATAATTAACCCCTTCCTTGTTTAGAGTACTTCTATAGCAAATCCCATCATATCCTAAACTTTTAATATAATCAGCAATATACTGTGATGGCAAATAATCTAAGTCACTATCTTGTCGGCGAAGTGGTTTTGCAATTTCCCTACTAATTTTCTTTAAGATTGACATATTAATCGAAAACCATTCAGCACTAAAAACATCCATTGAAAACGGACTAATTTTATCAAGATTTGACAGATCCACTATTTGAAGTTTTTGCTTTGCTCTAAAGTTTCCGATAGATATGTAATCAAAATCCCTCGCCCTTATCTCATGAATTGTCGTTATCTCATCATTAGATAAATATAAACATCTTATTCCCTGAGAATTGGCACGTCCTGCTGTTATTAATCCCATCGGTGGTGGTCCCATCTCACTCTTTTTTAAACCGTTCTCGTCTGAGATTCTAGCTCTATAAAATTCTGTATCTCCTTTTGCAATAACCTTCTGCATTATAGGGCTCTCAAAAAACGTTTTCAATAAATCCAAATTAATGTGATTAGAATGGAATCGATTAATACTTTTTATTGAACTTGTAAACTTTTCCCAAGTCGATTCTCTTGTAAGACAATTTCTTCTCAAAAAGTCTGAATCACATAACTTTTCCAATCCGATTCTCTCTGTAAATATTTTAGAATCTTCAGGATATTCACTTTTGCAAATTGCAACAATAATGCGTTTTACGTATTCTTTTGGCACTGAAAATATTGACCAATCTGATACCAAAATTTCTTCAATTAGCTTTAAATTTTCACTCGGAAAACCAAATGGCAACATTGATTCGGGTGTATATATGTCAATTATTTCTAAGAAATATGCTTTCAAATCATAATCTTCCAACACATGTTCCGTATCATATATATAAACATTTTTCTCACCGGTCAAATCGCAGGTTCCTTTTTCTCCAATTGAAGATATTATTGTTCGAATCTCAACATCTTCGAAGCAATTTATCCCAATGTACATTATATCTCTCCTTCTAAAAACATATTCATCAACTCTAAGTGATGCATAATTGAATATTTCTTAACTGTCCCTAGACCTGGATATTTTCCCTCTTCATAACAGTCTAAAAAAGCTTGCAATCCCATTGTATTTGGCACATCATTCTCCACTACCCATTGTACCAGTTTTTCAAGTGCCTCGCCAAATTTCCCAGCAGGATCATCATAATCATCATTTGATTCAGACACAAAATGATGTACTCTAAGCACCTTGTTTTCATCAAAATAAACAATATGAATAGCTACTGCCAACGGAGCAAATCCAGACTCTTTATATTCTGCACCCACAATAGTATAATCCGAAAAGCCTCTGAAACCCTCATCAGCATAATACAAATGATCTTCCGAAAAAAATTCATCTATATTTTTACTATAATCGGCATTCTTTGCAGCTTTAGAAAATCTATCTTCAAACATAATTTTAGATTTAGGTGCTTTTCTGGAGAAAGTTCTATCATCTGGTAGCAAAGTATACGAAGGCTCTATTGTATCATATACTTTCAAATATTCTTCCATACAGTCTCTTTTAGGACTT
>CAMWOF010000142.1 GCA_947175805.1 uncultured Clostridiaceae bacterium | reverse complement strand
CCACAGAAGTATCATAGGTATCCACCCAGCCATCCGGTACGCTGACTTCTTTTACCGTATATGTGATTAATTTGCCGTCTGCGTACTTCGGAAGATCCGCCCACGCTGCCTTCCAGTTATTTGCAGCATTTAACACTTTATCTAATCCCGTCACTACCACTGGCTTTGGATTATTGTCTGTCTGTGAATAGAGCCGCACAGTGACGCGAGCCGGCAGAGTGCTAGTGTAGTCAGTTCCATCACTATTCAGCCATTCTTTCTCCACATCTAAAGACACAGTCTCCGGCGTATAGGCATTTGTAATTGTTGTCACGCCGTTGGTGCCATTATCATATGTAACAGTATAATCCACTGCTGCATCTGCATCGAAATCAACCTGTGCCCCGTCAGTAATGGCTGTGATGCCATCGGTACCCAGCTCCACTACGGAGTACACAATATCAGTACTGTCCGCTTTCGCCTTCAAGCCATCCCATGTATATGTCCAGTTGTCTGCTGCATTTAATTCAATCACCGCAGACAATGTTGCCTCTGGATCCGTCACATACTGCGACATATCCGTGATTGGAGTACCATCGGCACAGAGCTGAACCTTGATAGTCCCAGGGCGCTTACCATCACGGTTATTGCCGTCTGCCCACACCTTCTTTACGGTGTAACTGGTCTCTCCCGGTTTATACGTGTTGGTAACCGTAATTGTACCTGTTTTTGCTCCCTCCGCATATGCATACTCCTTCGGCGCATAGCTTACGGTATAATTCGCTACCGCCGTCTCCACTACGGTATACTTAATTGCCGTACCTTTATCCCTGTATGCATCCAAATCTGTAAATGCTGCCTGCCAGTTGTTGGCCTCGTTAAGCACCTGGGTCTTACCGGTAGCCGCATTATCTGCATAGAGCCGTACAGTTACCGAATCCGGACGTATGCCATCATTATCCTCTTCATCATCCCATACCTTTTTCACTGAAAGAGACGTTTTCTCCGGCGTATGGGTATTAGTAATGGTATACTCTATCGTCTTAATGTCGGAGACATCAGCGGTTTCATTGCCGGAGCTGTCAGAGGTTACCGGGTCGCTCACCGTCGCTATGTATCCCGTCGGCGCTACCTTGTTGCCCGCTATATCCACTTCTTCCACAGTATATTGAATTGGCTGCCCGTTTTCGTACTTTAACAAATCATCCCATTCATGCGTCCAGTCATTTTCACTTAATTTGAACTGATATCTCTCTAATGGCTTACCGTTCTTATATAGCTGCACATAAATATCTGTCCGCAGTCCATCCTGGTTGTTATTATCGTCCCATACCTTAGTAACAGACACACTGATTCTCTCTGCTGTATAGGTATTGGTAATATTATATTTATCCGCTTTAGTACCCCCGGAGCACTCATAATTCAGAGGAACATCATCCTCAACCACCCGGTATTCATAAGCAACTCCATTTTCATCATACTTTGGCAAATCATCAAAGGTATAGATAAGGTCTGCAGCACTTGCGCCGCTGCCCTTCACCTCTGCTACTTTGCCCGGCACTTTTGCCCAATCGCCGCCTTCCTGCTTTTGCTCCAGTGCGATTGTCACACTTTCAGGGCGGTTGCCGTCACTGTTATTACTGTCATCCCATATCTTTTTACCGGATATGGCAATATATTCCTCATTGACAATCCTGAAGGTGATACCTTCATCCTCCAGACTGACAATATTTCCCGCCGCTGGTGTTACCAGCACAATTTTGCCATCTTCTGCTACCTTAAATTTAATATCCTGTGCAAGCGCCTTACACCCGGCCGGAGCCTTTGTCTCGGTCAATGTATATTCGGTGGTATTATCCGCTTGAAGCTTAGAGGCATCTAATACAGTCTTGCCCGCCGATGTGGTCACCGTGGCAAGCACCTCGTCTCCCTTCTTCAATACAAATTCCGCTCCGGCAAGCGCTACTGCTCCAGTTGCCGCATTATTGACCTTGCGAATATTTAAATCCAGCTTCTTGTCATAAAGCGTCAGCGTGATATTATCAATCATCTTGGCTGTATCGGCGAGCACTGCACCTGCAGTCTTATCATACAACTGTATCTTGACGTTCCCACTGGCATCCTGCACGACAATAAAGTCTACCGGCGCAGCAATACTGTAACCCTCCGGCGCCGCTGTCTCCTTTAATGTGTATACATGCTTCTCTGTATCCGTGCTCAGTTGTATCTCGCCTGGTGCGGTGCCAATTACAAATTCTTTGTCTGCCGCTCCCGACGTCCATGCTGCCACCTGTGTTCCTGCAGCATCTAACAGCTCCAGCTCTGCACCTTCCAGCTTTTTGGTGCTGCCAGCAATTTTCTTACTCAAATGGATCTCCGGTGCAGCATCATAGGTATCCTTATACTCCAATGTGGAAGCGTTATTTTTACCCTCATTCCAGACTTCTACATCTACCTCCGCCTTGGTATCCTTGGCATCTACGGCATCAGAAGACCATGTGGTGCCGCCATCTTTAGAATAAACAACACTTGTTGCCGGCTTCCCTTCAATATCATATACTGTTTCCTCTACGGTGTACTTGCCCGGCGCCAAATTATCCAAGGAAAGCGTCCATGTGTCGGCATCCTCATCATAGTCAAAGTCCGCCAGCGTATACTCGCCGATTAGAACGTTCTTTTTCTCTCCATCGGCATTGCTGTCCCAAGTAACCTTAAACTTAAGCGCACCCTCTGCCTCTTCCTTCGTCACATTTCCCTGAATCGTTTTGGTAATCTCTAATCCGCCCGCCCGTACATTTTCATATAAGTATATCTCGCCGGACACATCAAATGTCTTAACATTCGGCGGCAGACTTACCAGAGTAGAGCCATCAATCACAAAATAGAATGGTTCCCTGTTCAGCGCCATACCGGTGTCTGCCTCCACCTCATACAAGGCATAAAGCTGGTTTTTAAGCAATCCCGTAATCCGAATCGCCCCCGCATTATCCGGGTCATCCTTATCCGTCACCCTAAGCGCTTCATTTACCACTTCTCCTTCCACAATTGCACCGGCATCATTCACAAACGCCTTTACCAGCTTAAATACTGAACCGTTCAAAGCAATCTGCTCACCGCCGTCTGTCCAATACTTCACCAGCGTAATGCTTCCTGTCTCGGCAGATGCCCAGCCGCTTGGCACATAAGCTG
This sequence comes from uncultured Clostridiaceae bacterium, assembly GCA_947175805.1. GTDB lineage: Bacteria > Bacillota > Clostridia > Lachnospirales > Lachnospiraceae > RGIG6919. The sequence continues at coordinate 3,115 of CAMWOF010000142.1, read as the reverse complement.
TCATAGCATCCGCCACCGCATGGTTTTCAGCCGTATTTCCAGTTCCCTCCAGACTAAATTGATTTGTCGTGTTTTCTGGCGTCAGCTCGGAGTCCGGCTTGGCATAAGCATAATATTCAATGATAATTGCCGTGCTGTCCGGCAGCTCAAAACTAAGCGTATGCCTGTCAAGGGAACGCGTATAAGAAGCCTGACCGTTTGCCAGCAAATCTATCCCATCTGTCGTATATATCTTTACACCGTATCTTGCTTTGTTATTCGCATTATCAAAATCACCCTTCGTCACAAACCGCAGGGCGTCACCGACCACATCCGTTGCCGTCAGCTTACCTCCGGTACCTCCTAACAATGCTACTGCATTTGGATTTACCGTAATCTGATAGTGCACATACGGCGCAGTAGACTGGGTATACTCACTCACCTTGTTCACAACATCGGCAGGCGTTAAGGTATTTACCGCCTTACCCCCGCCTATCGGGTCTCCCTCGTAAGTGCCCGTAACCGTATTCTCGTATGTCACCGCTTGCTGCTCTTTAATAAACGCCGCTTCATCCTTTACTTTAGCATCATAAGTAATCGTCAGGTAAGCAATACCGGCATTGCCATCTTGCATTGCACGCTCCACCAGGGTTCTCAAATCCGCATCCACAGTAACGGTAAATGTCACTGGGTTGCTGCTGGTATTAGCGACCAAATTAACGCTCTCCTGCGTCCACTGATTTATAAAGTCATTATACGGTCCACTGATATTCAGGCTGAGCGTATCCGGAACAATCTCCAGCCCCTCCGGCAGCGTATCTGTCAACACAAGCTGCTGCCCATCCACTAAGTCAAGGGGCGCTAAGCCTGCCTGCAACGTATAGGTAATGACATTCTTTGATGCATCCCGCTGCTCCCCTGTCTTTGTAAGCAAATCAGAGGTGTCCCGAAAGGCTGCAGTTGCCGGACCCACGTCCTTCTTGCTCCCTGTCGTCTTATCCTCGTAAGAAAGCGTTGCCTGATTTATAAACTTCCTATTATGAGTATCCTGTGTAATCAGAGTCACAAATCTAATCTTAATCGGCTGGGTTCTATTTGCCTCTATCCAGCTATCCTTAAAAATTAATGTGCCGGAATCCCATACACTGGTAGTCTGCCAGGACTCTATAATATTATTGTCTACAATTTGACTGTTCTTATTAACAACCTGTTTTCCATTTACCCAGACCTCGCTTGTAATCTTCTGCTGACTGTTATCGCCTGAGACCGCATCCCAGTTTGTCGGTTTGTCTGTTACCGTTACATTTGTTATACCCTCCGGCAAATCATTCACCGTAATCTCCCAGGTTACATATACGCCGTCATCTTGCTTTTCGTTGTCGATATATACCTTTTCAATCGTAGCAGGAGACTGCCCCGGATAAGTCCCTGTCTGCTCACCGGAGGTATACTTATCATTCTCCTTTGTCGTCATCTCTACAGTATTTTTCACAGCTTCGTCCACAACGCTGCCTTTGACTGCATCTGTCACTGGCACCGTATATGTATATGTCCACTGTCCGTTCCCATTAGAAGTAAAGTCACTAAGGGATATATTCTTCTGAGTCGCATTTAAACCGTAGCCTGGTATATCCGTAATACTGGTGAGATAATCACTTAAATTATTCTTGCCGGATTCATAACAATCCTTCATATCGACTGTAATTGTCCATGTGGTCTCGCCAGCCGTCGTATCCGCACCATTAAAAGCCTTGGAAATCGTTGGCTTATTCGCCCATACGACTGCCATGCTGTCATTTGTCTTCTTAGGTTCGTCACTCCTGTTTGAAGTATACTCGCCGCTTACCTCATTTGTATAATTCGGGCTGTCCGGCTTATAAATATCAGCATTAACGTCCATCGTGTATTGAATTCTTACCGTATCCCCGCCATAAAGGGTAAGCCCTTTTATGTCATTCATGGCAGCGTCCAGGGATGCATAATTTTTTGTTGTACCATTTGCCATAACAACGGTAACCGAAGACGGATTCGACAACTGGTTTGCATCATAGGTATCCGTTAAGTCGATATTCGTCACCTTGCCGTTGTATGCATTCACCAGAATCTCAAACTGCTGCTGGTATTTATCCCCATTCTTTATTACGCCGTTTACCGCACTCTTTTGCACACCAACAGACGACGCATCCGGAGAGGCATAAATCACTGGTGTTGCCTCAAAATCACCAAACTTAATCTTCTGCTCTTCCCCATCCTTCGTCTTATCTTCTAAGTTGGAAACCTCCCCCTCAAGCTCAATACCGCCTCTTCTGGTATCCATGTTTATAATAAAGTCCTCTTTCGTCAAATCAATGACAACCTGGTCGCCTATCATCTGATATGTACCGACCAGATCCGAGTTAAAAAACAAATCGTGTTTTTCGGAATCTGTAATATTCAAGCCCGTTAAGGCAAATACGCTCTTGTCTACTGTGAACTGCACTGTGTCACGGTCATCGTTATCTAACTCCCACTCAAAAACCAGCTTCACATTCTGTCCCGCATAAAGCACCATATCACTGGTGACATCCTGCCACACGCCATCTATCTCTACCTGAACTTTATAAGAGCTGTTTACTATCGGCAAATCTGCATTATAGGTCTCCACGGAGAGTTCTTCTTCCACTTCCTCTGCACTCTCAGCCTTAAACATAGATGGCTTTTGCTTTTTTGGTACCGGAGTCTTCTGTGCTTCCGGATCAGCCGGCATCGTATCCTCTGATGCTGTGCTGCTTTCTGTAGATTTATCTTCAGCGCCAGTCTCTACGGCCTGGTCAACAGTGTCTGCCTCCACTGTAGACTGCTCCGAGACTGCCTCATTCTCTGTAGTACTGTCTGCTGTACCCACCTGCGCAACGGCCTCTTGTCCTGCCTGCGTCTGCTCCTGGGCAGCCCCTTCCTCTGTAGTGATTTCGCCTTCTGCTGTTGTCTGGGCGGATTCACCGGCAAATATTCTGCCAGGCACATCAACAATCACCGATGTTACCAGAAGCGCCACAACCAGTACCCAGGCTACAAGTCTTCTTTTCATAACAATTCTCCTCTCTATTTTTTATACTCTTTAGGCGTTTGCGAAACTTCTATTTACACATTGATATAT
>CAMWOF010000141.1 GCA_947175805.1 uncultured Clostridiaceae bacterium | reverse complement strand
GAATATGAAGTGGAAAATGCGGCAAAAGAAGCTCCGCAGGCAGAGAATGTGGGTATTCAGCAGCCAGAAGAAAATATCCGCATTCAGCGTGCAAAATGGATACAGGAGGAGTTAGAGCGCAGGTATCAGGGAGAACAGCAGGTGCTGGCACAGTTGATGGCGGAGCAGGAAATCATAGACGGATTGAACAGTGCCATCGATGCGGGACTGGAGCGTTTTGAGGAAGGGAGAAAATATAATGCAGAACTGACGCAGAAGCTTTCCGGTCAGGTATATGCGCTGCACGGTCTGACTGCGGATAAGCTTCAAGGTATGCGGGAGTATAAAAATGCTTATTATAAAGGCATTTCTTTCGGTATGTTCTTTTTGTCTGTTGTGCTTACGGTATTGTGCGGCATACTGCATGGCATTACTGCGCAGATTACCATATTCTCTGCATTTGTGACGGGGGCGGAGGGTGCGCTGCTCACGAGGGAGGCAGACAGGGGCAGGGTGTTAGCTTTTATATGCAGGGTACTCTATGTGCTTTTGTTCCCAATGATGCTGTCAGCTTTTAGTCTCTTTGAGCTGAAGCATCCTTGGTATGATATGCTGCTTCCGTATTTTGTTATTGCCACAGGCGTGGTATTGGTGCTGGGAACTGTTTCTTATTTTGTTTATACTCCCTACCGGGAGGATAAAAAGCATGTGGGTGCTGCAAGAAATACCTTGAAGGATATTGAAAAAATGGCAGCAAGGTCTGTCAGGAAAAACCAGAAGCTCCGAAAAAAGGCGGAGGAGCAGGAGGAAAGGGCAGCGGCAAAGGAGGAAGAAAAAAATACAAGGGTCGCTGCGCGTGAAGAGAGACGCAGATTAAAGCAGGAGGAAAAGGCGGCGTTAAGAGCCAAGAATACGGTTGCGAGACTGGAGAAAAAGGAAGACTTTAAGGCACAGGCGGGCGAAAAATGGGAGGACTTTAAGGCGCGGTTTCGGAAGAAGAAAACGCCGGAAATCATAGAAATCGTAGCGGACAGCCCGGTCAGCCCGGAGGCGGAGCCGGCGGCTGCAGAGGAAGAAGAGTTGAATGTGAACCAAACAGCTGCAAAGGAAGAAGAGCTGAATGTGAATCAAACAGATGTAGAGGAAGATGAGTTGAATGTGAACCAAACAGATACAAAGGAAGAATAGAAATAAAATTTTATTCATGAAATTATGTATTTTCAGACATACTATGCAGTATGAACGAATTAAAAATAATTTTATGGAGGAAATAATTATGACATTCAATTATGTAATTAAAGATGAGGTGGGAATCCACGCGAGACCGGCAGGAGAATTGGTAAAAAAGGCAAAGGAGCTTTCCTCGCGCGTGACGGTTTCTTGTAACGGCAAAAGCGCAGATGCCACAAAGCTGATGGCGCTGATGAGCCTGGGCGTGAAGAAGGACATGGAGGTTACGGTTACTGTGGAGGGCGATAATGCAGAGGCGGATGGCGCACAGATGAAGGTTTTTTTTGAGGCTAATTTGTAGGGCTTTGACGGTTGCCGCAGACCGTGAGTGCGGCGTGCAGTGTATAAATATAACAGGTCAGGCTCTTGAATGGAGCATCCGACGTATGAACGGAGGCATAAGGGATGGAACAGTTTCAGGGTAAGTCCATTTTTAATGGCATTGCCATTGGCAGGATTTTATTTTATTCCAAAAACCAAAAGCAAGTGAAGAGAACTAAAATTGAGGATGTGGAGGCGGAAATTGTCCGATATGAGCAGGCAAGGGAGACCGCTATTTCGCAGTTGAATATGCTGCATGAAAAGGCGGCTGCCGAGGTGGGTGAGGTCAATGCACAGATTTTCGAGGTGCATGCCATGATGTTAGCGGACGAGGACTATAATGATTCCGTTCTCAATATGATACGTCAGCAGGAGGTTAATGCAGAATATGCGGTGGCAGCCACCGGAGATAATTTTGCAGAGATGTTTGAAAATATGGAGGACGAGTATTTTCGGGCGCGGGCCATTGACATAAAGGATATTTCCGAGCGTTTGCTCAATGTGCTCACCGGCGGAGAGAGCGGTGGGAATATCGGTGACGAGCCGGTGATTATTGTGGCGGAGGATTTGGCGCCCAGCGAGACAGTGCAGATGGATAAGGATAAGCTTTTGTCTTTTGTCACAAGGCTTGGTTCTTCAAATTCCCACACGGCGATTCTTGCCCGTACCATGAATATCCCGGCGCTGATTGGCGTGCAGATACAGGAGTCATGGAATGGAAAAATGGCAGTCGTGGATGGTTATCATGGAGTTTTGTACGTCAACCCCACGGATGAAGTACTGGAGAAAATGCAAAAACGCCAGGATGAGGATAAGGCAAAAAGGGAGCTGCTTCAAAAATTAAAAGGTAAGGATGACGTGACGAAGAGCGGGCAGGCAATCCGCCTCTACGCCAACATCGGAAATGTCTCTGATTTGGCGTCCGTTCTGCAAAATGACGCCGCAGGAATCGGCCTGTTCAGAAGTGAGTTTATATATCTCGAGTCCGGGGATTATCCCACGGAAGAGGAGCAGTTTAAGATTTACAAACAGGTGGCTGAGACCATGGCGGGGAAAAAGGTGATTATCAGAACCCTGGATATCGGTGCGGATAAGCAGGTGGATTATTTTCAGATGGAGCACGAGGAGAACCCTGCTATGGGATACCGGGCAATCCGTATTTGCCTGACAAGGCAGGAAATATTTAAGACCCAGTTAAGGGCGCTGTTTCGCGCCAGCGCATACGGCAATATCGCCATTATGTATCCGATGATTATTTCTGTGGATGAGGTGCAGCAGATTAAGCAGATTGTGGAGAAGGTGAAAAAAGAGCTGGACGAAGCGGATATTCGGTATGGCAAGGTGGAGCAGGGTATTATGATTGAAACGCCGGCGGCGGCAGTCATAAGCGATTTGCTGGCGAAGGAAGTGGACTTTTTCAGCATTGGAACGAATGATTTGACCCAGTATATGCTGGCGATAGATAGACAGAATTCCAAGCTGGATAATTTTTATGACGCCCACCATGAGGCGGTGCTGCGCATGATTCAGACGGTGGTGGACAATGCCCACGCTGCGGGTATCTGGGCTGGTATCTGCGGAGAATTGGGGGCAGATATGACGCTGACGGATAAGTTTTTGGATATGGGCGTGGATGAGCTTTCGGTTTCTCCGGCCTTTGTGCTTCCGATGCGGGAGATAATCAGAAACCACGGGTAACAAGGAAGCAGCACTAAGTGAATTATGGGGGGGAGCAGGTGTGATAAAAAATATATTTTTTGATTTGGATAATACTATATTAGATTTCCATATGGCGGAGCGGCGTGCGGTTGAAAAGACACTGCAAAGCTGCGGTATTGCGCCTACAGAAGAGATAATTAAAAGATACAGCGAGATAAATTTAGCGCAGTGGAAGCTTTTGGAGCGAAAGGAACTCACGCTTGCCGAAGTGAAGCTGCGCCGCTGGCAAATGATGTTGGAAATATTGGGGTGTGACGAGGACGCTGCCAAGCTGGCAGGGATTTATGAGGGATATTTGTCCCAGGGGCATTATTTCATGGATGGCGCAGAGGCGATGCTGGAGGCATTGTACGGCAGGTATCATCTGTATCTGGCTTCCAATGGGACCTCATCTGTGCAGCGGGGGCGGCTTGCCAGTGCAGGTATCGAAAAATATTTTGACGATATTTTCATTTCTGAAGAAATTGGATTTTTCAAGCCGGATGCGGCATATTTTTCGTATTGCTTCTCCTGTATCCCCTGTTTTCAAAAGGAGGAGAGCCTGCTGGTGGGCGATAGCCTTACCTCGGATATCAGGGGAGGAAATCGAGCAGGTATTAAAACGGTATGGCTGGATTTGTGCGGGGAAACACCTTTGGCAGATGCGGTGCCTGACTTTACAATACATCGTCTAACAGAACTGAGTCAGGTGCTTACAATATTATAGGGACAGGCTTTCTCTGCTGTTTGTGCGGTTTGGCTGTAAGGCATATTTTTAATTTTACAGTGCAGCAACGGGCATCTGCCATCATTCAGATGGGTGCCTGGTGCTGTGTCTTTTTTTATATAGCTGATAATTTTCGGCGTTCTTTGACTCCATAAAACATGCCCGCATAACAGCGTCTTCACCGAATTTGCTGCGGATATCGTCTATGGCGGAATTGAGCTTTACGTATTTTTCATTCGCCTCGCTGCCAAACAACTCCATTTGCTCATATGCCTCAGAGGTAGCCTTTGACGTCTGTACCCCAAGCAGCCGAATCGGCTTTTTTGACCACAGCCGGTCAAACAGGACGCTGACGGCTTCATATATTTTTTCTGTAACATTTGTGGTCGATTCCAGCGTACACTGTTTTGAGCAGTGCTCAAAATCATCATAGACGAGATTAACAGAGACTGTGCGGATAAAGGCATGGTCTGCTCGGATTCTTGCACTCACGGTTTCTGTGAGGGACAAAAGAATCCGTTTTGCCGTTTCTGCGTCTGTGACGTCAAAGGAAACAGTGATGGAATTGCCGTAGCCCTTGTTTGGTTCATCATGGGAGCTCTGCTCCAAATCCCGTCCGTTAGCGTAGTCATAGATGGTTTGCCCATGCTTTTTAAAATGTGCCCGCAGGATTTCAGGGTCGGTATGTGCCAAATCATATATGGTGTGGATACCCAGGCGGTGAAGCTTTCCGGCAGTAGATTTTCCTACATAGAGCAAATTTTCTATCGGAAGCGGCCAGAGCTTAACAGGAATTTCCTCCGGGAATAAGGTGTGTACCTTATCCGGCTTTTCAAAGTCTGATGCCATCTTTGCCAGCAGTCGGTTGGTGGAGATGCCGATATTAACCGTAAAGCCAAGCTCGTCGGCTATCGTGGCCTTGAGCTTTTCGGCAAAGGTAACCGGATGCCCGAACAGTTTTCCCGTACCGCTCATATCACAATAGGCTTCGTCAATACTAAACTGTTCCACCTTTGGTGCGTAGCGGGACAGAAGAGAGATAAATGCCTTGGATTTTTCTGCATAGAGTGTAAAATTCGGTGGTACGACCAGCAGCTCAGGGCATTTTTCCCTGGCACGGATTAAAGGCTCCCCGGTCTGAATATGATATTTTTTTGCAGGAGTAGACTTTGCCAGGACGATGCCGTGTCTCTGTGACTCACTGCCGCCGATGGCAGAGGGAATTGTCCGTAAATCAGTACCTTCCCCGCGGGCAAGTCTGTCGGCAGCCTCCCAGCTTAAAAAAGCGGAGTTAACATCCACATGGTAGATGACAGTCTTATCCAGAAAAATGGAAGGCAGGGGCGTTGTATGTAATTGTGGGGATGGTTTCGGTTTCACTTTACACTACCTCTGCTTCCGTTTTATTTCATGGACAGCGCTTTGTTCAACAGATTAAATCCCTCCATCATCAATGCCTGTTCCTGGGGGGAAAGATTGCGCAGCCGGTCTGATAGGCCTAGGGGCGGCATGGTCTCCGAATCCCTGCCCCTTAATATATAATCGGCAGAAACAGCTAAAGTATCACATATCTTTATTAGTGTAGGAATGGAAGTGCCTACAACGCCCCGCTCCAAATCAGACACATATTGGGCGGATACGTCAATTGCCTCCGCCAACTGTTCCTGAGTCAGCTTTGCAGCCTTTCTTGCCTGTTTGATTCTGTGACCGATATCTACATTGTATTGTTTGGGTTCATTCATTATATTTACCACCTCTACTATTATTTTAACTAATAGTTGCAGATTTATGAAAATAGTAGTACAATTAGTCAAAATAATAGTAGTACTATTGTACCAAAGAGGAAAACAGATATGGATAGTGAAGGGCTGATAAATCAATACAAAAGAGCGGTGCTGCTGCAAAATGAATTAATCATAAAAGAGCAGGAGCTTGTCCAGGCGAAGGCGGCATATGAGGAGGGGCTGGCAAGGGAAATGGACATACAGAAAACCCCGGCAAACCAGTCGATGTTTCTGCTTCTTTTGGGGATGATTATTGCATTTTTTGGTGTTATGTGCTTTATTGCCATTATTGCCGATTCTCTGTCCGGTGCAGCTGGCATACTGATATTTTGTTTCGCCGCCGCTTTGTTATCCGTTATTTTTGCAAAGAAGCTCAACCGAAGAATCAGCAATGAAAGCAGTAGGCAGAATGTGGAGCATTACCACAGGAGCGTAGTGGAGCCATTGGCAAAAAAAGAGGAATTCTGTAAAAAAATATACGAGGCGGCAAAAGCAGATTGGCATCAGGCTGTGGAGGAGCTTTGTATACCGGAGCAATGTCGGAATAAGGA
>CAMWOF010000140.1 GCA_947175805.1 uncultured Clostridiaceae bacterium | reverse complement strand
CATACTCTCCTCCTGTCCGACAATGCTCCTGCTCTCCTCATCCACCACCAGGCGTTTTTTTAATACCTTACTGAGCAAACTTGCAATTTCCCGCGCCGTAATTACTCTCCCCTTCGTGCGGGAGGCATAGAGATAAAGCTTTTTCTGACCGGAGGGGCTGTCCGCCAACGCCATGCGGCTCAAAATGATATCTTTTTCCAAAAGAAGCGTTTTAATCCGCATCTCCTGCTGCTTTTGCAGCGGCACACCGGTATGGATATTTTCCGCATAAGCGGTAATCATCTCCCCCATGCTGCTCATCTGCTCCAGCATCACATCCCGTTCCTTCAGCATGCGGTCGTAATATCCCTCCTCCTGCTCAGGCACCTGCTTTAAACCCAGCCTGTTATAGCTCATAAAATTGCCGCAGAGCTGCCTGAAGGCAGCCCCGTATTCTTTTATTTGATTTTTAAATTCTTCCATAATGTTCTGTTGAATCGACATATCCATGGATGCCGGCGCCGGCGTATAAGCCTGCCGGTAAAGAAGTCCCTTCGGCGTCAGGAAAAACACGGCAACTGCTGATAAAAAGCCACGGATATTAGGCAGCGCATAGAGGATGCCGTCATAAATCTGCCCTAAAAAGAAATAAGCGACAACTGCGCCAGCCACGCTGCCAAGCTTCCCTGTTTCCTTTGCCATGCCGACAGAAAGCCCCAGGAGCGCCAGGCATGCAAGCATGGCTATCTCCTCTGTCTTTAATGCCATGACAATGCCGCAAATGGTTCCCAGTGTTGCCCCTACCGTAACACCATAGCAGAAGGCACCGTAAAAAACTACAAGAAAGCAGACAAACGCCAATACAGAAAATATTTGCCCAAGGGTAACGGGCAGCCCTGAAAGGACTGTCACCAGCAGGGACAGCAGACTGATTACATATTCATTTTGCTCCAGCAGTCTCCACGGATTTTTCCTGATTCCGGCAATTGCCATCTGATATACGATAGTTCCACATGCCACAACAAATGCCTCAAATAAAGGCAGATATGGCATCTGTGATAATTCCCCCGATATGAGCAGCGCAATTGTACTTCCCACCAATGACACAATGCCTCCCAAGCATCCCACCAACAGCCTGTTCTCCGACAGATGCTTGTCCTGTATCGAGGCCAAAAGGAGCATCAATACCACTATCACTACACTGTACCTGATTACCGAAGCGAATCTCAGCGTGCTCGTCACCCCCAGCAACAGGGCGATAAACAGGCTTGCAGAGCTGATGCCCTCCACATACGCCGCCAGAAAAAATGCAACCAAAAAGGGATACATGGAGTAAATGCCTACTCTGCCTATCAAAAAAGCCATCACATGTATCCCTATCCACTCAGTTTTCTTCCCCATACTTAGCCTCCCGATTTCTACCTGATATCAGACCGCCTGTCCAAATAGAAAGATTATTGCGGAAGCTCCCTGCCGGAGCATTCCGGTGTGGCTCATTATAGTATGGAGTATTTTTTCCTTCTGTCATACCATGTCAATAATATTCGACATATTTTGGGGACTCTGCCCTACGCATCAAACATGACCTTCTCGCTGCCAAAGGCCCTTGCCACGATTAGAACCACAACCCCGCCAGCAATCAAATGGGTCAGTACGCAGAGCAGACAGTTCGGTATCGTAATATCCTGCCCAAGTATGTTCTTCATGGCAACCACCGCACCATAAAGCGGAATACAGTAGGTGCCTGTCCCTGCGTTGTCGCCGGTAAACATAGTTACCATGCCGCTTAACATAACTATCATATAAATCGGCGTAATGTATGTGGACGCCTCCTTGGTATCCTTAGCATATACAGCGGTCAGCGTAATCAGTGATACATACACAAACACCATAGATACAATGACGAATATCAGCATCCATATCTGCCATGCCTGAAAACTCATGCTCATGCCAAAGCTATGCGCCATTTCCGCAGCCTCGCTGCCCATCTCCATGGCTTCATCGCCCATTTCCGAGCCCATGATAAATGGCATTGCCACTACCATAGATATGACATAGACCAAAGCGGAAAGGCCGGACAGAAGCATCATGGCAAACAGCTTTCCCAGTACAATGCTGGTTCGTTTTACCGGCGTAATCAGAAGAGAAGCCATGGTGCCTCGCTCTTTCTCGCCTGCAATCATATCAATACCGATGCCCATGCCCCCTGCAAAGAGCAACACCGTAACCAGATAAGGGATAATGGAGCCAAGCATCTTGCCTCCTGCCCTGTCATCATCCTGGATAACAGAATCCTCATTGTCCGCATCCACGCTGAAAATCTCCATAGAGTTCAAATCCTGAAACCGTTTCTCAAGCAGTGACTGTCTGTACTCCTCGAGCATCTCTCCCACCACTTCATCCCATGCATTGCTGGAATAGTCCGCAGAAGGATTATAGAAGGTTTGCACATCCGGGATGGCGTCCCCCGGCTGATAGCCGGAAATCATCTCGTCAAAGCCGGCATCAAATACCACAATCAAATCTAAGCTTTCATTTAATATATCATCCTTTGCTGCCTCAAGCTCAGAATCATTCTGAAGCTCCTTCACCTCATAGTTCTCAAAAAATGCATCCCCTGCAAATTCCCGCAGGCTGTCCGGCATATTGTACAGCGCAACCGCCGCCACATGCGCACTCTGATCCTGCTCCACCATATCTATCAGCATCATCATCATCCCATATATAACAACCACCATGACCACCGGCAGAATAAACAGGGAAAATATCAGCTTCTTATCGGAAAACACCCGCTTAAGCTCTTTTTGAAATACCATTGAAATACCATTCATCTTGCACACCTCCTACTGCTCTTCCGGGGAATCCACATTCACCGTTCTCTTGTATATTTCAAAGAAGGCGTCCTCTAAGTCCTCCGCCCCCGTCTGTTCCAACACATCTGAAAGCAGGCCGCAAAATGCACATCTGCCATTAATTATCATTGCCATCCTATCTGCCAGCTTCTGCGCCTCGGACATAATGTGGGTGGAAACAATAATAATCTTCCCCTGCTCCTTCAAGAGCTTCAGATAATCTGTCACCGCCCTGGCAGTAATAATATCCAGCCCATTGGTGGGCTCATCAAAGATAACAACCTTTGGATCATGAATCAGGCTTACCGCAATAGAAGCCTTTTGCTTCATACCTGTAGATAACTCGGAAATCTTTTTATTTTCAAACTCTGAAATTCCAAAATAGGAAAACAGTTCTTCCTTTCGTGCCAAAATCTGTTTCTCCGTCATACCCCGGAGCTTTCCGAAAAAGGTGAACAGATAATCCGGCGTAAAGTTCGGGTCCAGCTTGACCTCGTTCGTCAGAAAAGCTATGTTCGCCCGCACATCCTGTCCCTGCTTTACCGTGTCGTAGCCCTCCACCGTCACCTGTCCCTCCGTTGGGTCGAGCAGGGTCGCAATACAGCGGAGCGTGGTAGTCTTGCCCGCCCCATTTGGCCCTAAAAGGCAGAAAATCTCGCCCTCTGAGGCAGTGAAGGACACATGGTCCACCGCAACCTTTGTGTTCTTCTTTGTCTTCATCTTCGCCATCTGCTTTTTGCTCAGCTTATAAATCTTCGTCAGTTCCTTAATCTCAACCATGGTTACTTTCTCCTGTTTTACTATTTTCGGCATTTACAACCACGAGCGGCACGCTTCGCGAGACTGCTCGGGTTCGCGGGCGCGCTCGGATAGTCTTATGCAAGCACAGACATATCCTCACTTTGCCTTCGCGCAAAAAAGAAAAAGAGGCAACCTAAAACAACGGCGCCCCTTTATTCATCATCCACTTTAATATAAATCTCGTTTGGATATACCAGACCCAGCTTATCATGTGCAATCTCTTCCACATAAGCCTTTGTATTCCTGTATTGCTCCTGTTCACTTAAGCTCTGCGCCCGCTCCTGCTCAGTAGCAATCTGTACATTCAACAGGTCAATCTTTTGATTATTTTCCTTCACCTGTGCTTTAAGCTTTGTTGTCTTCACACAGATGGAAATACAAAAAATGACCACGATAAATGCAATCATCAGCGTACCCTGACGCATCTGCCTGCGCATTCTCTGCCGCTTTCCCAATATGCTCTCACCCTTACCAATCTTATACTCTGCCGACAAAATCAGCAATTCTACATTGTCCTATTCTCAGCATAATACTTTTTTCAATAAATTTCAATCTTTTTTTTGCATTTTCGACAATAATTTCATCGAATTTTGTAAAATTATCTTCATTTTTTCCAAAAGCAAAACATAAAGACTGAGTAAAGGCTTTGTAACGCAAAATCCATGTAATAGTATACCCAATAAAACACCTAAAAACACATAACCGCGGAGGGAACCATAGTTGTATGTGTACAGCATAGAAAATATAGAACAGGCCGAGAGAATCCAAAACAGTATGTCTTCCATCCCCATCCATATGGCGTTATGCTTCACTGTCTTTCGGAGCATGAGCAGAACGTCATAAAGAAACCAGATACAAAACCCACACAGCAGGCTGTGCAGAAATACATTGGTATGCTCATATATCAAATCCGCCATTTATTTAAACAGCCGTCCAATCAGATTGCCTGCAGTTTCCGCCGCAGTTTTCATCTCGGAATATACCAGACTGTCTATCTTGCCGGATATATCTGCCTCCCCTTTTTCCACGGATAACCGCTTCACATGCAGTTCTTCCCCCTTAATCATGAGCACTCCAAGCTCCGTCATAAGCAATATTTCCTTCGTGTCAAAGGATATCACATCTACAACCCCTGTAATACTGCCGCCGTTTCTGTCATTGATGACAATTTTATGCGCCTTTGCCGTCAGCCGTTCCTCCACATACATCACCCTCCCATTACTCAGGCTCTATGAAGATACTATATGCGCCGGCGCAAAAAAATATGACCATGCATTCTCTATTCCATGTCTATAGTATATTGCGCATCATATTATTTATCGCTACAGATATTTATACATCTCCTTCGCCGCTTCCTTTTTTGTTGTCTCCACAATATCGGTAACCTCCACCTTTACCGTTTTATTGCCAAAACCAATTTCAATGACGTCACCAATTTTCACATCATAAGACGCCTTCACCACCTTATCATTTACCATAACGCGCCCAGCATCGCATGCCTCATTCGCAACCGTCCGCCGCTTAATCAGCCTGGATACCTTTAAGTATTTGTCTAACCGCATATGTTCACCTCTCATTTCTCATATTTTGCAGACAGCTCTGTGCGGTTCACAGACGGCTGCAAAACAAGAAAGGCACCCTGACCGGGTGCCCTTCTCTCTGTCAAATGCAATTATGCATTTACCATATCCTTCAAAGCCTTGCCAGCCTTGAACTTAGGAGCCTTAGATGCCGGAATTGGCATATTCTCGCCTGTTCTAGGATTCCTGCCCTGTCTTGCCGGTCTCTCAGCAACCTCAAATGTGCCGAAGCCAACCAACTGAATCTTCTCACCCTTCTTTAACTCCTCAGCAACAACATCTGTGAAAGCCTTTACTGCCTTCTCTGCGTCCTTTTTTGATAACTCTGTCTTCTCAGCAATTGCTGCAACTAACTCAGTCTTGTTCATCGAAATAATCCTCCTCTGAAAAAAATAAATTATATATGATTCTTTGATACCGGGTGCAGATTTGTACCCATCCCCACTAAAAAACCATCTTACATAGTTATACTATCTGATGCAAAATTTGTCAAGGCAAAAGAGTTGATTTGCTGAAAAACCTTGATTTTCTATGATTTTAACTGCATTTTTTTGCCAAAATGGCAGTTTATCCACGGATTCAGAACACCAAACAGTATTTTATCACCGACATAGCTTCTGTCAGCCCTCCATCTGTCTTCCCAAAAAATTCGCCGCAATAATTGCCGCTTTCTGCTCGCTCTCGCCGAGCCTTTTATTGCCTCCTTTGTCCAGAATAATCACTGCGCCGATGGCATCGCCCTCGCAAATAATTGTCTGAACAATCTCACCCTCATACGCCTCATCACCGGCGCCGGTAATCTTTATATACTGCTTTTCTCCCTGTCTGGCTAAAATTGCCTCCCTGTCATTAATAGCATCCTCTAGTTCCTTATGCAGCGGCTTGCCCAGTAAATCCTTTTTCGGTGCGCCTGCCACGGCAATAATCTGATCTCTGTCGCACACGCACACTGCGTGCCCCAAAATCTGTGCTGTGGCCTCCACATACTGCTGGGCAAAGCTTGAAAGCTCCCCAATCGGAGAATATTTTTTCAGCACAATCTCACCGTCCTTATCGGTGAATATTTCTAACGGGTCACCCTCACGGATTCTCAATACTCTTCTGATTTCCTTCGGCACAACCACGCGCCCAAGG
>CAMWOF010000139.1 GCA_947175805.1 uncultured Clostridiaceae bacterium | reverse complement strand
TCCCGGTACTGCTGGTGGTATCCCTGGTGCTTGGCGTGACACCAACCTGGCATATCCTTCTGGCGCTGCTGCCGCTTTTGGTGCTTTTGGTACTTACCTATGGCATAGGAATGATTTTGGCGACGATTGGCGTATTTTTCCGGGATTTGGAATATATGTGGTCGGTATTTTTGATGCTGATTATGTACACCTGTGCCATATTTTATTATCCTGAGAAGCTTTTAGAGGGCAAAACGGGATGCCTGCTCCGGTTCAATCCGCTGTTTTGCATTATTGACTGCTTCCGAAGCGCAGTATACAGCACGCCGATGCATCCAAAGCGGCTGCTCTATGCAGCGGTATTTGCGTTTGTCAGCCTGATTGTGGGGTTGTATATTTTCAAGAAAAACCAGGACAAGTTTATATTGCACATTTAATAGCGCCCGGGAAGGGGCAGTAGGAGTCTATATGAGTAAGAAAATTGTATTGGAAGTTGACGATGTCAGCATGAAGTTTAATTTAAGCAAGGAAAAGACGGACAATCTGAAGGAATATTTTATTAAGCTGATAAAAAAGCAGTTGAATTACAATGAATTCTGGGCATTAAAAAATGTTTCCCTGCAGCTGCAAAAGGGGGACAGGCTTGCGCTTTTAGGACCGAATGGTGCAGGCAAAAGTACGCTTCTAAAGGTGGTCGCAGGCGTTTTCAAGCCCACGGAAGGCAAGGTAACCAGGCACGGTAAGCTGGTGCCGCTGTTAGAGCTTGGTGCAGGCTTTGATAAGCAGTATACCGGTGCGGAAAATATTTACCTTTATGGCGCTATGCTGGGGCTGGATAAAGCGTATATCACCAGCAAATATGATGAGATTGTAGAATTTTCGGAGCTGGGGGAATTTATAGATGTGCCTGTAAAAAATTATTCCTCCGGTATGCGTTCCAGGCTGGGCTTTTCCATTGCCACAACAGTGGCGCCGGACATTTTGATTCTGGACGAGGTCTTGTCGGTGGGGGATGTAAAATTTAAGAAAAAGAGCGAGAACCGGATTAAGAGCATGATGGCGGATGATGTAAGTGTTCTTTTTGTTTCTCACTCATTAAAGCAGGTGAAGCGAATCTGTAATAAGGCGATTGTGATGAATCAAGGTCAGATAATCAATGCAGGAGATATTGATGATATGATTGAATTTTACAGCAATATGATGGAAGTGGATGCTGGGGACAGTGATTAAAAAATAAAAGGGCAGCGTTAAGTGAAATATGAAAATTATGCTTGGTCGGCATCCGACAATTAGGAGGGGAAGCACATGAATAATCTTCTGGTGGCGCAGTCCGGGGGGCCTACTGCCGCAATCAATGCAACCATTGTGGGAGTCCTGGAGATGGTGAAGCTCAGTGAAAATATTGACAGGGTGTATGGTGCGAAATACGGAGTGAAAGGGATTCTGGAAGAAAATCTGATGGATTTGGATGATTTAAAGAGAAGCACAAAATCCTTGGAGCTGTTAAAACAGACACCCGCCGCAGTGCTTGGCTCCTGCCGTTTTAAGATTGGAAAGAGCGGCTCCGGCGACCTGCAGGCACAGTGTGCCAGAATTATAGAGGTTTTCCGGAAATACGAGATTCATTATTTTGTTTACATTGGCGGCAACGATTCTATGGATACCGTCTATCAGTTGGATCAATATTGCAGGGAGCAGGGGATTTCGGATATCAAGGTGCTGGGAGCGCCAAAAACTATCGACAACGATTTGGTGGTCACAGACCATTGTCCGGGCTTTGGCTCTGCAGCAAAATATATCGCCACCACCGTGGCAGAGCTGGAGCGGGATATTTCTGTGTATGATGTTCCGGCGGTTACCATTGTCGAGGTCATGGGAAGAAATGCAGGCTGGCTCACTGCTTCCACAGCACTTGCCAGGATAAACGGAGGTAAGGGTCCCTCATTGATTTACCTTTGTGAACACGCCTTTGATATTGATCGGTTTGTGGAGGATGTGCGGGAGAAGACAGCAGGAAACCAGGGGATATTAGTGGCTGTCAGCGAGGGGATTAAGGACAGTGAGGGCAGATATATTTCTGAGCTTTACCAGCCGAATGTTGTGGATGAATTCGGACACGGCTATCTGGCAGGCGTTGGGCAGATTCTGACACAGATTATCCAGGAAAGAATTGGCTGTAAGGTGCGGGCGGTGGAGCTCAACCTGATGCAGAGGTGTGCATCCCACATTGCCAGTGCCACAGATATTGAGGAATCCCGTATGCTGGGGATGAAGGCTGTTGCCGTGGCTTTTGAGGGAAAGAGCGGTGTTATGGTGACTTTAAATCGACAGGACAGTATAGAATATACGGTGGATTACGGATATGTAGATATCAAGGAGGTGGCAAACCGTGAAAAAACGGTGCCGCTTTCATGGATTACACCGGACGGGCACGACATCACCCAGGAAATGTATGACTACCTCTATCCGCTGATTGAAGGAGAGAGGAACATCCGCTTTAAAAATGGAATTCCGAACAATGTATTATTGTTGTAATATATGTCTTGACATAAGTCTTAAGAGGGGGCTGCTGCACCAGGTAATTCGTGCGCAGCTCCTTTTCTATGCAAAAAAATATGATATAAATAGGTTGCCAAACCTGTCCGGGTAGAATACAATGGATACGAAAATAAACATGGTAGTTAGGCATTTGCGAAACTCGTATTTACACATTGCTGTATTGTGCAATATGATAGTTTGATGCAGGGTCGTCATAGGGAGGACGGAAGAATGAGCAGACTCAGGAATTTTTTGCATGACATGTTCAGTTTAGAGGAGGACATGGCGGATTATGAAACCATACATGAAAATATCGAGAAGGGGGCTTCCATCAGAGGGACAAACTTTGTCATTTTAATGATGGCGATTTTTGTGGCATCCATAGGGCTGAACATGAATTCTACCGCTGTAATTATTGGCGCTATGCTGATTTCGCCTTTGATGGGCGGTATTATGGCCATTGGCTACGGCGCGGCAATTTTAGACTGGGATTTGGTAAAATAGTCGGCGGTTATTCTGTTTTTGGAGGTGGTGATTTCCCTTGTTGTGTCCACTTCCTATTTTTCACTCTCTCCGATATCTACGGCATATTCAGAGCTGCTTGCGAGAACTAATCCCACGGTGTGGGATGTGCTGATTGCTTTTTTCGGTGGCTTTGCAGGCATTATCGGATTTACTCGCAAGGAAAAAGGAAATGTGATTCCCGGGGTGGCGATTGCTACTGCCTTGATGCCGCCGCTTTGTACAGCGGGCTTTGGCCTGGCAAACCGCTCCGCGTCCTATTTTCTGGGTGCGTTGTATCTTTTCTTTATCAACAGCTTTTTTATCGGCCTGGCAACCTACATTGCTGTTAAGCTTCTCCGGGTTCCTTCCAGGAGCTTTCTGGATGAGAAAAAACGCAAACGGTTTAAAAGGAATCTGATTATTGCCACAATTGTAGTGCTGACGCCCAGTGTATATCTGGCATATCAGATTGTTACCGATTCTATATTTGACAGTAACATGAACGCCTACATATCCCACAGCTTTAATTTTGATGATACCCAGGTCGTACAGACAAATGTTGACAAGAAAAACAAGGTGCTGACCGTGGCATTAATTGGGCAGACCATCGATGCAGGGGTTATTTCTGGAATGGAGCAGGATATGGCAAAATATAATCTTTCCGGCTGGAGTTTAAAAGTAAACCAGACGCTGGTGAACCAGGGCATTTCCATGGAGGATGTGGAAAGCCTGATTGACTCCAGTATCACCAACTCCTCCAACAGTATTTCTCTGCAGCATAGCACGGAGATTACGGATTTAAACAATCAGATTGCGACGCTGAAGGCGCAGCTTCTGGAATATCAAGCGGCGGATGTGGATGTCAATACGCTGGCGGCAGAGCTTGCCGCGCTCTATCCGGGCATTGCCGCGGTAGAGGCCGGCTATGTGGACAGGGTAGAATTTGCAAATGCCGGAGAGTCTTCAGGCGAGGAGGATTCCTCGCAGGATCAAACAGCCTCGGAAGGGGCTGTTTGGACAGACGGTGCGGGCAGGTCAGGACAGGATAAACGGGAGTTCCTTGTGATTCTACACACGAAACAGACATTGGCGGAGGAGGAGATCACTCGGATTGAGGGATGGATTTGCGCAAAGCTTTCCATAGAGAATGTTCATATCGATCAGATGAGTCTGAAAAATGATGCGCCGTCTGCCGGGAATGACAGGGTGCTTCCCGGAGAAAACAGTGATGAAGCTGGGCAACAGAGTGACCATTAATATGCTGCGGGTGAACCGGCAAAGGATGAATGTAAACATGAAATGGAGGCTGTCGCGATGTGCGGAATATGTGGTGCATTTGGAAAGTCAATAAATGTGGAAAAAACCTATAATATGGCTGCAATGCTGGAGCACCGTGGGCAGGATAGCCGGGACATGTGGGTGGGAGCAGGAAAGGGGCAGGAGAATTGTACCAATGGCGGAGCTTCCTCTGTGCCTGCAGGGTTTACGGTAGTGTTTCACGCCCTCCGCATGGCGGTTGTGGATGCTGAAAAAGGGCGGCAGCCTATGCATGACGGGCAATTGCATCTGGTGTGGAACGGGGAAATCTATAATCACCAGGAGCTTAGAAATACATTGGAGGAGATGGGCTACACCTTTGTCACGGACCATTCTGACACAGAGGTGATTTTAAAGCTTTATCAGGCATACGGCGAAGATATGGTGCGCTATCTGCGCGGCATGTTTGCGATTGCGCTTTATGATGCGGAAAAGGAGAAGCTGTTTTTGTGGCGGGACCGGTTTGGTGTCAAGCCCCTCTATTATATGGAGCAAAGCGGCAGCTTCTGGTTTGCTTCGGAAATTAAGGCATTGCTGGCGGTTGAAAGGGATACTGGTAAGGATGCGGATTTTTCTGACATTCGGATAGCGCCTTCGATGAGAGCCTATTTGCAGTATCACTGTACTGTGGCTCCGGATACTGTGTACCCAGATATTAAAGAGCTGGAGCCCGGCATGGAAATAGAGCTTTCAAGGGCTGTATCCGATGCAGCGGAGAGTGGAGACAGCGGGATAGAAAATTGCGGGGAGCTGCAGATAAAAAAGCAGCGGTATTATACACTGGAATTTGTCCCCAGTCTGCCTTCAAAGGATATAGACGCACTCGAATATGATACCTGCTTCGATGAATGTGATGCCATAGCGGAGCTTCGCAGCCATATTGTGAAGGCGGTAGATACCCGGCTCAATGCAGATGAACGCGTGGATATTTTGCTGAGTGGCGGACTGGATTCTGCCTATATCACTGCCCTGGCGGCAGGGAGGCGGGTATCGCCGGTTTACACGCACACGCTGGAATTCAAGTGTGAGTTGTCGGCGGAGCATGAGAAACAGGCGGATGTTAAGGCGGCAGAGGTTCTGGCAAAGCAGCTCCAGACATTTCACACGACCTACACAGTGACAGGGCAGGAAGCGCTTTTATGCTTAGATGAGATTGCGGCTCAGTTTGACCAGCCCTATTCTGGCGGGGTGTCTCTCTACTGGCTCATGGAACGGGTGCCGGAAAAGCAGCGGGTATTTTTATCAGGGGATGGCGGGGATGAGGCCTTTTGGGGGTATCCTCTTCACTGCGTAGCGTATGACAGGCTTTATCGACAGCCTGTGCCTGCCAACGGTTCTGAAAGCCAGGGTTTTCCCCTGCCCGGTCTTTCGTTGGATTTTTGGAAACTCTTGTTAGAAGACGATGTATGGGAATGTCTGGAGACTGCCAATATGTCTGCCGGGAATGATACATTCTGCTCCTTGTCGCAGCAGGTGGACAGTCACTATTACAATATCCTTTTGCCCGGACAAGTGCTCCGTTACATAGATACCCTTTCCATGGCATGGGGAAAGGAAATCCGTTCTCCATTCATGGATCAGCGGGTGATAGAGTACGCCAGCGGACTTCCGGTATGGATGAAAATGCGAAACGGCGACCCGAAATACCTTTTAAAGCGCACTGCGGAGAATGTGCTTCCCAGGGCGTTTTTGCAACGAAAAAAGGAAACTTTTCTGCCGCCTCTGTTTTTGTGGATGCAGTTGGAATGGAAAGAATATATTTTGGACATGCTTAGCTTTGAACGGTTGCAGCGGGGCGGTTTTTTCCGGGCGGAGAATGTTCAGTTTCTTTTGAAGCAGTTCTACGGGGAGCCGGAGAAAAACAGGCAGAGCGCGGAGATAATCTGGTCTGTTCTGATGCTGGAGCTGTGGATGGAGAAGCAGTGCTGAGCAGGCGGTATCATTTTATGTATAAATATTTCATAAAAATTATAAAAAGAATGTAATTTTTGGTTATAGTATATTGAAAAATCAGCATATCATGCTATAATACAT
>CAMWOF010000138.1 GCA_947175805.1 uncultured Clostridiaceae bacterium | reverse complement strand
TTTATCTCCTGATAAGTCGCACCCGTCCGGAATCCGGACATATCCATATCCTCTGGTGAGAAGTCTGCCCGCAGCTTCTTCGAGTTGATCTCTCCCCTGGAAAGCAAGACAACCACCTCGACATGTTCATCGTTGCCCAAACCAAGTTACATATCTTTTTATTTCTTATCTGTCTTTTGTTCTAACATTTTTATAGAGTTCAAATAATCTTCTTCCACATCACTGATGGTTCTTGCCTTATATTTTTTATATTCATCTGTTGCCTTATCAACAGCTTCCCTTAAGGTTGGTTAATTTTCTACAAATGTTGTGAGACCCATGAACTCTTTTTCAGCATCTGCCCTTGTATAAATAACCTCAGCCGCCGCAGTTGTTGCAAAATTTGCAACAACTGATTCTCTCACTAACTCTCCCTCAGAAAAGATGTTTTTTATATGCCTTGAAATCGTCGATTTGTCTCTCTGAAATAATTCAGCCGTCAAATCAAGCTCGTCCATCTGAAGCCCACCTCTATATGTTAGTCTGCATGAAGTTTGGACAATAAACACACCGTCTCCACATGCACCGTTCCCACAAACTGGTCCACAGCGCAAGCCCTCTCCACCCTGTAGCCATTTTCCAGAAACACCTCCAAATCCCTTGCCAGGCTGGTCGGCTTGCAGGAGACATAGACAATATGTTCTACACCGTAGTTGATTATCTTTTTTAACGCCTTCGGATGAATCCCGTCTCTGGGCGGATCCAAAACAATCATATCTGGCTTATCCTCAAGCGTGTCCAATACCTTTAATACATCGCCGGCAATAAATTCACAGTTTGTAAGCCCGTTTGCCAAGGCATTTTCCCTGGCGTTAATGATTGGGTGATCAACTAGATCTACACCGATTACCTTTTTTGCCACCGACGCCATAAGCTGAGCGATGGTGCCCGTACCACTGTAGAGGTCAAAGACAGTGGCGCCGGCAATCTCTCCCACATAATCGCGCACCTTCTGATATAAAACCTCCGCACTCAAAGTATTGGTCTGGAAAAAGGAAAATGGCGTTATCTTAAATCTAAGTCCCAGCACCGTTTCCATAAAATAATCCTGCCCGTATAGCACCTGCATGCCATCACTTTGCACCACATCCGCCATACTGTCATTTTTCGTAAACAAAATCCCCACAATGCTGCCCTGCAGAGGAAGCTTGAGGAGACCATCCCTATAGACGTCCAGCTCCAATGACTGCAAATCCCCAGAGGCGGCTACCAGATTCACTAAAAGCTCCCCGCTTCTGGCAGCCTGGCGCACAACCAGATGACGCAGCACGCCCTCGTGGCGAAGCTTATGATAAAACGGAACGTGACGCTCATCAAAAAACTGCCTCGTATATTTCACAATCTCATTGACGTCCCTCGTGACAATACAGCAGTCTGTCACATTGACTATATCATAAAAGCTGCCCTTCTTATGCAGACCCAATGCAAGCGGGCCGCCTTTGTACTCGTCACCAAAGGAAAACTCCATCTTGTTTCGGTATCCCTCCGTCACAGGACTTCCCAAAATGCCTTCCCAAATATAATCGGCTGCCACCCCGTCAAGCAGTTGTCTTACCAGACCTTCCTTCAGCTTAAGCTGATTGGGATAAGACATGGTCTGGTAGGTACAGCCGCCGCAAGACCCCTTATCACAAAAATCCGCTGGTAAATTCCCCTCTGCATGAAAAAAGCCGCCTCCAAAATGCGGACACTTCGGTTCCGTATCCTCCAGCGGACTTTTCGCAATTACCTCCAACAGACTTCCCTCTGCTTTCCCTTTGCGCAGCTTTGTAATCTGGCAGCGAATCCTCTGCCCTGGAAATGCACCCTTCACGATAATGCGTCTCTTGGATGTCCCGTGCTCTGAACGGGCCGTATCATCTGTCACAGATGCCTGCATCATGGAATCCGTCTTGCTGTCAGCCTCATCCACTATCATGCTTCCCTTATTTGGAAACGCATACTCTGTTATCACGCCTTCTATTATTTGTCCCTTTTTCATTCTAATCTCCATTCTTACATATGACGGATACTCCGTAGGAACCGACCATTGCATAGCAATTTCTCATGTCGGCGGCCATCATAACTTTCGCAAGAAACCCACTATCCTTCAGTAGAACCCCTTGTACACATCTCTGAGGG
Organism: uncultured Clostridiaceae bacterium; assembly: GCA_947175805.1. Lineage (GTDB taxonomy): Bacteria > Bacillota > Clostridia > Lachnospirales > Lachnospiraceae > RGIG6919. Next base: position 4,227 of record CAMWOF010000138.1, on the reverse strand, counting down.
AAGATGCCAGCTTTCCTGTACTGTAGTGCAGCATTCCCTTATCATCCGACTCCATAATCATAAAGGTATGTTCCCTGCCAACCTGCCTTGGGTAAGAAATGCTGCCGGGGTTCAGCAATGTCACCTGTTCCCCGATATGCAGATACGGCACATGGGTGTGGCCAAACATGACGACATCATATCCCTGGGAAATGGCAAATTCTTCCAGGTGGGAGGTTCCGCCATTCACATAGAAGCGGTGCCCGTGGGTGATAAATATCCGATATCCCTCAAACTCAAATTCATCATTTGCAGGCAAATGTATATTGTAATCATTATTACCTGAAACCATGTGAATAGGGCAGTCCACAAGACTCCTGATGTATTCCGGCCCTCGCTCAATATCACCAAGATGAATCAGCATATCAATGTGACCCACCTGTTCTATCACGGATTTCACGTCGTCATTTTTACCATGGGAATCACTAATAATCAGTGCCCGTTTACTCATACCGTTTCTCCTTCATTTTCCCCTGCCTCAATTTCATTTTCCACCGGCACCGGCGTGTTATTCTCCGCATTTAATGCATTTCTATCCTCCTCCAGCAGCGCCTCCCGCATCATGCGAAGCGCCTTTCCCCTGTGGCTAATAGCATTTTTATGCTCCGGGCTTAGCTGGGCAGAGGTACAGCCAAATTCCGGCAGATAAAAAATCGGGTCATAGCCAAAGCCATTTTCCCCCTTCTGCTCATAATCAATGCGTCCCTCCATCGCAGCGGTTCTTGTCAGCACACGTCCATCTGGAAATACGGCTGCAATGGCGCAGACAAAGCGGGCAGTGCGCTGCTCCTCCGCAACTCCCTCCAGCCGGTCTATGATAATTTGATTTTTAATGGCATAGGAAGTATCTACTCCCCCATATCTTGCAGAATAAATCCCCGGCTGCTTGTTGAGATAATCCACTTCCAGCCCGGAATCATCCGCCAGCACCAGTTCCCCGGTCAATTTGCTGATTGCCGTGGCCTTAATAATGGCATTTTCCTCAAAGGTCATGCCATCCTCCTCAATGTCCACATCAATGCCGGCTTCCTTCAGCGAAATAATCTCATAATCCATGTCCGCCATAATCATTTTGATTTCCTTAACCTTATTCTCATTCCCCGTCGCAAAAATCAGTTTTTTCATCTGTAACCTCCCATAATATTTTGGAATCAATCCGCCTTCTTTGTAAATGCTTTCAGACATACATTTGCGCTCTGCCCCGCCTCCAGGTTTGTCCATGATTCCCCGTACAGGCTGACATAGCTCTCGCCATCGGTGATGTCAAAGGTTTCCGTCTTCTCCGAGGCATTGTACTCAATGGCCACCGGATGCACGCTGTCCGGCGTATCAATATAGACAACCACCGCATATTTTGTACCTGCAGCCAGCCTGAGCACCTCATCTAAATGCACAGTATAATATCCCGCATAGGCAAAACTGCCCTCTGCGACCTGCCTCCGGTTTTTAAGGGACTCCTGTCCCTGATACTCCTGCACCACATAGACCTTATATGTTGTATTCACGTCAGTGGCATAAAACGAAACTGCCTCCAGCGTTTCCGTCTCATGTGTCTCGAACACATTTGCAAAGTAGGCATTGGACGCATCGAAGCCCAATTCACCAATCCAGCCCAACTGGTCCGACTGGTAAATATAATCAAAATTATCAGCATCCCCCAGCTTCGTATAACAAGTATTCGTTGTGCCTATATTAGAATCATAATAGGAAATGTAAAAATAACCTGCATCTCCAAACTGTTCGCCCCAACTGTTCTTACATAGGAACGCACCGTCTCCCTCAGGAACAACCTTAAAGTTCTCCTTGGGATAATGGTCATCCCAGCCCACAATCACAATATCGTGGTTTGTTACGTCCTGCTCGTCAAAATAATAGGCATGAGTGTCCTCGTTGTAATATTTTGAACCGCCTTCATCATCCTGGAGCTCCAGATTGATGTAAATAGAGCTTTGCACGCCGCCGTATTTGTAAACGTATTCCTTTATTGCGCGGTAGTCCTTAGATTTAATGAAAACTGCCTCTTCCAAATGCTTTTGCACGACTCTCTTTGTCTCTGCGTCATTACCGGAATCTGTTTTTCTCAGCACCGGCCCATCCCACCTTGCCAGATAAGCTACCGCCATAACATAATCGCCACCCGCATTGCTCTCCACGCTGTAGCCGCTGTTTTTTGACATGTGACTCGCAGAATAGCTGTATTCCTCCTCCGGCATACAGACGGTCTCTAAAGCGCCTACGGCAGCATATGCCCAGCAATTTCCATTATGTCCCTGATTACGGACAGACGTAACCCGTCCCTCTGCCCGCATATCATACACCTCAGGTAAAATCTCTTCATGGGGCAGCTTAGAAAGCAGCAGACTGTTATCCAGCAGGGAATATTCTCCCTTGATATAAATGTATCCGGCTATATCAAGAATGGGAATATATACCGTTCCATCCTGTTCTGCCACACTTGCCTTCATCTGCAGTGCGATGCCGTTCACTTCCGCCTCATTACTTCCCACCGTCATGGTCAGCTTTGTACTGCCAACCTCCACCTGTATGGTTTCCGCCGATGATGCGGGCAGGTTCCCGTCCTCCAGATATGTGAGCTTACAGCCCAAATCATCCCGGAGCATAAAAAGCGGCATCATAACCTGAGAATCCTCATTAAGATAACAGGAAAACGAACGCTCCTCCAATGGCTTCCCATCTAAAATAACCTGAATCCCTGCAGCATTTGCGGTCTTTGCCACATTTTCCACAAAGTTGAAAATGACAGCTTGGCGCTCCGCATTTTGTTCTAAGCGGTATTGTGGTTCCGCTTCTATATAATTCAGCAAAATGGCTCCCAGCATCATGAAAACCACAATGACAATACTCTTTCTCACCTGTAACTCCTTACATGTTCTCTTTAGAAGCCCGCGGTTTTTTTGGCGGCTTCGGCCCCATAAATTGATAATAGTATGCTTTTATCATGCCATTATAAATCTTGCGGTTTTTATCTGCCTTACGTCCAATATATTTCTCAGCATCCCCATAAGAGGTAATCACATACCATGACCATGAATCCAGACGGCGGAAGCTCTCACCCATCATCGTGTACAGTGCAGGCAATGCCTGTTGTTCCTCCAGGCGCTCTCCATATGGTGGATTTGTAATGATAAAGCCATATTTTTTCGGGTGGCGCAAATCCTTTACATCCCGCTGTTGAAAATGGATATGCTGTTCTACACCTGCCGCCCTTGCGTTTTCCATGGCGCATTTCACCACTGCGCCATCCGCATCATAGCCCTGAATCTGAAGCTTTACATCTGCCTTCACCAAATCAGATGCTTCACGCAATGCCTCCGGCCATGCATGCTCCGGCACAATCCCCGTCCATTTCATTGCGGTAAATTCCCGGTGCATACCCGGCGCTATGCCGGCGCCAATCAATGCAGCCTCAATGGGAAATGTACCGCTGCCGCAAAATGGATCCACTAAAATCCTATCCCGGTTCCAGGGCGTCAGCATAATGAGCGCTGCTGCCAGCGTCTCCGAAATAGGCGCCTTAGCCGTCAGCCTGCGGTAGCCCCGCTTATGCAGCGAAACCCCGGAGGTATCCAATGCTACCGTAACGATGTCCTTGTGAATAAAAATGCGAACCGGAAAATCATCGCCGTCCTCCGCAAACCATGTAAGGTGATAATGCTGCTTCATGCGTTCCACCATTGCCTTCTTTGCAATGGACTGGATATCAGAGCTGCTAAACAGCTTACTGTTCTTTGTCGTTGCCTTTGTGACCCAAAATCTGCCATTCTTCGGTATATACTGCTCCCACGGCAATGCCTTCACCGATTCAAACAATTCATCGAAGGTAACCGCCTGGAAACCGCCGACCTTAATCATAATCCGCTCCGCCGTCCGAATAAATATATTGGCTCTTGCAATCCCTGCTGCGTCTGCTAGAAAATTTACTCTGCCATCCTCCACAGAGGCAATCTCATAGCCCAAATCCAATATCTCTTTTTTTAACACCGCTTCCAGTCCAAAATGGCAGAGACCGATAAGTTCTAACCGTTCCATGTCTTCTCCGTTTCGTATGCTGCCAAATGACAAAATCAGTTCTGTTCGTAACGGCAGCGCTCCTATTTTTAAAAAAGGGCAATTAAAAAACTGCCCTTTTTATATGATGCATGCATGCTCCTTCTTCATGTATTTTAT
>CAMWOF010000137.1 GCA_947175805.1 uncultured Clostridiaceae bacterium | reverse complement strand
GTATAGGAGGATAATCATGGATAATCAGGATAAGATGAAGGCATTAAGCGCAGCACTTTCTCAGATTGAGAAGCAGTATGGAAAGGGCAGCGTTATGAAGCTGGGGGATAATGCAGCAACAATGAATGTAGAGGCGATTCCAACAGGCTCTCTGGGATTGGATTTGGCACTGGGTATCGGCGGTGTGCCGAAGGGACGTATTATAGAGATTTACGGACCGGAGTCCAGCGGTAAGACGACGGTTGCTCTGCATATTGTTGCAGAGGCGCAGAAGCGTGGCGGAATTGCAGGCTTCATTGATGCAGAGCACGCACTAGACCCGGTATATGCAGCGAATATCGGCGTAGATGTAAACAATCTCTACATCTCACAACCGGATAATGGCGAGCAGGCATTGGAGATTACAGAGACTATGGTGCGTTCTGGTGCCATTGATGTAGTGATTGTGGACTCTGTGGCGGCATTGGTGCCGAAGGCGGAGATTGACGGCGATATGGGAGACTCCCATGTAGGCTTGCAGGCAAGGCTGATGTCGCAGGCGCTCCGCAAGCTGACAGCAGCCATTAGCAAATCAAATTGTGTGGTTATTTTCATCAACCAGCTCAGGGAAAAGGTTGGTATCATGTTTGGCAACCCGGAGACTACCACCGGAGGACGGGCATTAAAGTTCTATTCTTCTGTCAGGCTGGAGGTACGGCGGACAGAATCTCTAAAAAAGGGCGATCAGGTAATCGGCAACCGTACCAGGGTTAAGGTCGTAAAGAATAAGGTGGCGCCGCCGTTTAAGGAGACCTGCTTTGATATCATGTTTGGACAGGGCATATCCAAGGTGGGGGATATTGTAGATTTGGGCGCTCAGTTTGATGTTATCAATAAGTCCGGCGCATGGTATGCATATAAAGGCGAAAAGATTGGACAGGGACGTGAGAATGCAAAGCAGTTCCTCATGGAGAACCCGGAGATTGCAGAAGAGGTCGAGTTAGAGGTAAAGAAGCGTGCAGGCGTAATTTTCGAGGGGGAAGGAGAGAGTGCACTGCAGTCCACTGTTGTGCCGGAGTTAGAGGAGGATGAAGCTGCAGATTTGAATTAAAAGAAGACAGTCAGTAGGAATGGATTGTATCAGGTGATATATGATAGTTACAAGATTGGAAGAGACCACAGGAAAACGAATAAAAATATATTTAGATGATACATTTGCCTTTGTGCTGTATCCACAGGATATCAAACGGTATCACATAGCGGAGTCAAGGGAAATCGGCAGGGAAGAATTGTCTGCGATATATCAGGAGACGATTTTGAGAAGAGCGAGGCAAAAGGCGATGAAGCTGCTTTTGCGCATGGATTATTCTGAGTATGGCATGCGGCAGCGCTTAAAGAGAGACCTGTACCCGGATCAGGCGATTCAGGATACGATATCATTTCTGTATGAGTATCATTATCTGGATGATGTCAGATATGCGGAGCATTATATAAGGGCAAAGGGTGATTCCTATGGGTATGCAGAGCTGAGGCAGCGCCTGCTTGGGCAGGGGATTGACACGGATACGATTCAGCAGGTATATGCGGATTTGAAGCTGGATGAGGATGGTGTTTTGCGTGAGCAGATGAAAAAAAAGCTTTCAGGAAAGCAGTCGCTTTCCGAAAAGGAGAGAAATCGCTGGATTGCCTATTTTATGCGCAGAGGTTTTTCTTACCGCAGGATTACAGAGTGTATGCAGGCGTTGGCTATAGATTTTACATACGACACTTTTGATTATGATAATTTATAACGGTATCTGCGGTATTTTTTATTCATTTTGCATAAATAGTCATGAGTTTGACTTGACAATTCATACAAAAGATAGTAAAATCGTACTGTTGTATTATGTACAATGAAAACTAAATAAGGAGGTGCTCCTGTGGAACCAATTCATTATATAATTGTTGCTGTTATAGTAGTTCTGGCAATGGTTATTTCCTGGACTGCCGCTACAGTCTACCATAAGAAGATTTCGGAGACGAAGATTGGCAGTGCAGAAGAAAAGGCCAGAGAGATTATAGATGAAGCGCTAAAAACAGCTGAAATCAAGAAGCGCGAAGCTTTGCTGGAAGCAAAGGAAGAAGCTTCCAAGGCAAAAAATGAGCTCGACAAAGAGATTAAAGAGCGTCGGAATGAAGTTCAGCGTATGGAGAAAAGAGTACTTTCAAGAGAGGAAACCATAGACCGCAAGTCTGAGGCGATTGAGAAAAAAGAAGCCAGTCTTGCGTCAAAGGAAGCATCGCTGGAGAAGCAGCGTGCGAAGGTTGCCGAGCTTGAGGGGAAGCGCCAACAGGAACTGGAGAGAATCTCTGGATTAACCTCTGAACAAGCGAAAGAATACTTATTAAGAACTGTTGAAGATGAAGTCAAGCATGACACTGCTGTTATGGTGAAGGAGCTCGAGACAAGGGCTAAGGAGGAGGCAGCTAAAAAAGCAAAGGAATATGTTACGACTGCGATTCAGAAATGCGCAGCCGACCATGTTGCCGAGACCACAATTTCACTTGTACAGTTACCAAATGACGAGATGAAGGGGCGGATTATTGGTCGTGAGGGACGCAATATCCGTACACTGGAGACAATGACAGGTGTTGAATTAATTATTGATGATACACCAGAGGCTGTCATCCTATCCTGCTTCGATCCTATCAGACGTGAGGTGGCGAGAATTGCCCTTGAGAAGCTGATTGTGGATGGACGTATCCATCCGGCAAGGATTGAAGAAATGGTAGAGAAGGCACAGAAGGAAGTGGAGCAGACCATTCGCGATGCCGGGGAGGCTGCTGTACTGGAAGTCGGCGTACACGGTATCCATCCAGAGTTGGTTCGTCTGTTAGGAAAGATGAAGTTCAGAACCAGCTACGGTCAAAATGCCTTAAAACATTCTATTGAAGTGGCTCAGCTTTCCGGACTGCTTGCTGGAGAGATAGGTGTTGACATACGTACGGCAAAGAGAGCTGGATTGTTACATGATATTGGTAAATCAGTGGATCATGAGATGGAGGGTTCTCATGTTACGATTGGTGTTGACCTTTGTAGAAAATACAAAGAATCTGCAATTATTGTGAATGCAGTGGAGGCACATCATGGCGATGTAGAACCTGAGACATTAATTGCTTGTATTGTCCAGGCTGCGGATACGATTTCTGCCGCAAGACCGGGGGCAAGGCGAGAGACGCTAGAAACATACACAACAAGACTTACTAAGTTAGAAGAGATTGCAACTTCCTTTAAGGGAGTAGATAAGACTTTTGCTATTCAGGCGGGTAGAGAGATTCGCGTAATGGTAGTTCCTGGTCAGGTTTCTGATTCTGATATGGTACTGTTAGCCAGAGATATTTCTAAGAAAATTGAGAGCGAATTACAGTATCCGGGACAGATTAAGGTTAATTTGATTCGAGAATCGAGAGTTACAGACTATGCGAAGTAATTTTATCTTATGAATTATGATAGCCAGCTTATAGATATTCTATAAGCTGGCTATTTTCATGTGCAGTTATTTATATTTTTGGCATCTGTTTTATTTATGGGACATTTTACTTCATGCTTGTTTTGTGATATGCTTTCTTTGATGCATATTGAGGAAAGGATTATGTAAAAATGATAAAAAATATAGTTTTTGATATTGGAGATGTTTTAATCGAGTTTCATTGGAAGAAAACCATGCAGGAACATGGTTTTTCGGAGGCTGTAATCAGTGCCTTTGAAAAGGACATAGTCATGTCCGAGGATTGGAATCAGCTGGATTTGGGAGTTTTGCCGGAGCAGGAGATTTTTGAGCATTTCAAAGAGAAGATTCCTGCATATGCGGAGGAATTAGACCGGTTTCTTGAATTCCGCGAAGAGATTGTAACGCCCTTTCCCGGCACAAGGGCATGGCTGACGGATTTGAAAAAGCGGGGATATCATATCTATCTGTTGTCAAATTACCCGAAATCCTTTTTTGAACTGCATGCGTCAAAGCGTTTTGATTTCATGGATTTGGTAGATGGGGCTGTTGTATCCTATGAAGTGCAGAGTATAAAACCCGATAAGAAAATTTATGAACATTTATTCAAAAGATACAATATAAAGCCAGAGGAGAGCGTATTTTTAGATGATAGGCCTATGAATGTGCAGGCGGCGCGGCAGCTGCATATGCAGGCGATTCACTATAAGGAGCACAAACAGGCTGTGGAGGAGTTAGATGATTTGTTGGCGATTTGTTTTACGAAGGAGGGACAAAGCTGCATATATAAGAGCCATGTGATGAGTTTATGGAAGGACAGGCTGCAGTTTCCCGACGGAGATATTGTGGAATATGATTTGGTAAAGCAAAAGGGCGGTGCATGTGTTCTGCCGGTTGATGAGGACGGGAATGTATATCTTGTTAAGCAGTACCGGAATACATTAAATAGAGTGAATCTGGAGGTGCCTGCCGGCTGCTATGACACGCCGGATGAGGCGCCCCTGGCATGTGCAAAACGGGAGCTTTCAGAGGAGTTGGGCATTTCGGCAGGTACATGGACATATTTTACTGAAATTATTACGGATATCGGCATCAGTGACGAGCGGGTAGCTGTTTTTTTTGCATCGGATTTAATGATGGGGGCATGTCGGCTGGACAGGGAGGAATTTATCAGGCTGGTGAAACTTCCCTATAGCCAGGCGCTGCAGATGGTATATGAGGGTGAAATTGTGGATGCCAAGACGGTGGTGGCGCTGCTTGGATATAAAAATTTTTTTGATAAACTAAAAGAATAATACTGTTGTCATATTTTCTACAGCATCCCGCATACTTATACATAATTGATTTTCAGACAGGCATTTGCGAAACTCGTATTTACACAATCGAATTGTATATATAGGCGAGTTTCACAAACGTCTATTAAATGAAAATATGTGAGGTGGCGGGATTGGATAAGCATTACAAACAACAATATCTGGGCGGCAGTTTCGCTATAGTCTTTTTTGTTATGCTGGCTATGGGAACCTTCTATATGAACCTGTTTGCTGACGGTGACGGGGGTTTTTTAAAGGAGTTTGCTGTACATGAAAAAAATATCGGTCAGCTTGTTGCTATGGACTGGAAGCTATTATTTGTACATATTTGGGGAACCAGAATGATACAGTTTTTGTTGTTGGCAATGTTGGTATATTATGTCGGTATGAAGCTTGTTTTATATCTATGTCTTGCAATGTTTGCATGGATGCTGGGGATGCTGATTGCAGCGGAGACGATGCTGCTTGGTGCGATGGGTATGCTTTACGGTATTGCCGTTTGTCTGCCCCAGGGGGTGTTTTACGGGGCAATTTTTGTCTTTTTGTACTTACAGGTAAAATATGATAATTTGCAGTATGATGGCTGGAAGGTGGAGAAGCTAAAAAAAATGCATTGGACGAGGGAACTTTTGTCCGGCGGTATCCATCGCATCAGTGTTGTGATGGCAAAATGGGTTGCAGTTTTTGCTTTGCTTACATTGGGGAGTCTTATGGAAGCTTATGTGAACCCTCATATTTTGCTTTTTTGTAATCAACATATAGTGTCTGTGATAAATCTGTAACACTTTATTTAGTGGATGTTAAAAAAGTGTTGATTTTCTAAGAAAATCAACACTTTTTTCGTTCCATTTTTGTTAAAAATCTGTTATGATTACGGAAGAACCAGGTGCGGAGCAATCATGATGAATCGTTGAAAGATATCATAATTTTTATCATTGGGATTAATCATTAGATTAATGAAGGTGCAGCAGATGTGGGAAGAATTCATCCAGTATGAGACCTATTTGTATACTGTGAAGCATGCCAGTAAAAATACGGTTGCAGCATACATGAGGGATTTGAGAAAATTAAATAATTACATGGAGGAGCACCAGATTCCTTCGATTGATATGGTAAACCATACGAATCTGAATTCCTATGTGCTGTATTTAGAGAGGACAGGCAGCGCAGCCTCCAGTGTTTCCAGAAGCGTGGCGTCTATTAAGTCATTCTTCCTCTATATGCTGCGGCAGGGATTGATTCCTCAGGATCCGTCAGAGCTTTTAAAGCCGCCGCATATAGATAAACGGTCTCCTGAGATTTTGACAGTGGAAGAGGTGCAAAGATTGCTGAATCAGCCAAACGGTAATTCGCCGAAGGAGATTCGGGACAAAGCGATGCTGGAACTTTTGTATGCCACGGGACTTCGGGTATCGGAGCTAATCGCCTTGAAGGTTTTTGACGTGAATACGGATATGGGGTATTTGGTGTGCCGCGATGGAAATAAGGAGCGGATTGTTCCTTTTGGCAAGGCGGCAAAAAAGGCGTTGGAAAGGTATATGGAGGAGGCAAGGCCGGCCGTTTGTTATGAGCAGGATACGCTGTTTACCAATATTCAGGGTGCGCCGTTGACAAGACAGGGTTTGTGGAA
>CAMWOF010000136.1 GCA_947175805.1 uncultured Clostridiaceae bacterium | reverse complement strand
AGGCATAGGAGCGATCAAAGTTGTCCTTTATGGAATTGCCCGCTATCACGGCCCTGTCGCACATAGCGTTCACGGCAACCTTGTGGTCCGTAATCTCATAAATGCCAAGCTTTACATTCACCTTCATATCCAGAGGATATTCTAAAAGCAGTTTTGAACTCTTCTCCATAAATTCATTCACATGAATTTGCCCCTGCTGAATAAAAATAAGAAACTGATCCGCATATACCCTGGCAGTATAATGCTTTGTGTCTGCCAATACCTGCTTCAAAACACCTGATACAAACTTCAAGAGATTATCTCCCTCTGCGGTTCCGTATGTGTCATTAATTAATTTAAAATTAACTACGTCAAAGGCTGCCATCAGATAGCGCTTATCCGAATTCGCATTGCGGTGCAGCACAGAATGTACTTTATGGCAAAACGCCTGCTTATTGTATAAGTTCGTCAATGGATCCCGCTCCAGAACATCAACGGCCTCCGTCGCTTCCCTTCTCTCAATCAAGTTCAGCAGCCTCTTTTTCAGAACATCCTTCTTATAAGGCTTTGAAACGAAGTCGCTGGCGCCAAAATTCAGTGCCTTTAACTCAGACTCCTCCTCGTCACTCTGGCTGGTAACCAAAACCGGTATCCGTGACAAAGAACTGTCCTTATGCATAATCTCCAGAACCTCATAACCGTCCATCACCGGCATCATAATATCCAAAAGGACAGCAGAAATCTGGTCACCCGACTTTTTTAACAGTTCTAAAGCTTCCTCACCATTACTACAGGACATGACCCGGTAATTCTCCTGCAGCATCTTGCATAATATTTTTCTGTTCACAGCCTGGTCATCCACAACCAGTATCTGTCTCTTGCCTTCCATAATCCACCTTCCTATATAATTATACAAAAATGTAGAACATACCAATATTATTATACTCCGAATTCGACATTTTGCAACACATTTCAAATCATATTTTCCCTGTGCGCTTATCCACAACTTCACATACCTTTAATATATGCCCCTTCACATAAAATCTGATATCATATCCTGCAAAAAACACACCATATTTACGGTGCTCATCCTTTTGATATGCAGGGCGAGGATCCTGCTTCAGCACTTCTATCACCGCCATCCGCTTTTCCAGGGGAAGGCGTACCAGCAGCGTCTCAGGGAATTCTACCTCCAGACCATAGTCAAAAACCTCTTCCGCAAAGCCCGCCTTTGCTTCCGGATGGCTGTCCGTATAAGGCAAATATGGCTTGATATCATAAATCGGCGTATTGTCAAGAATATCAATGCCTGACACTAAGAGAACCGGGCCCAGTGTATCATCGTACACAATCTGCTCCAGCTTAACCGAAGAGAGCCCGATATCGTTTGGCCTGTACGGTGACCGGGTGGCAAATACCCCCATGCGCTGGTTTCCGCCTAAACGCGGCGGTTTCACCGTGGCGGCCCAGTTTCCTTTTTTCGATTCAGAAAATTTCCACAACAGCCATATATATGTAAATTCCTCCAGACCCCGCACAGCCTGGGGATTTCTATATTCCGGCTCAAAGATTATCCGCCCCAAAAGCGTTTTCACCAGCCCGCTTTGTCTTGGAATTCCAAATTTCTCCTGAAAATCAGTCCTTATATGTGCGATTGTTCTCATAGCACCATCACCTTTTGTCGTCTTTTCTATGTTATATAGCATTGCAATTTCTATTTGTCAATGTTAAAATAGCCTAAAAATTCACAATGCAGGAGATGTCATAATGAATGATTATATTTTAAGCTGCAGCTCTACCGCTGATTTAACGCAGGAGCACTTTAAGCAATGCAATATATCTTATATATGTTTCCACTATTCTCTAGACGGAACAAATTATATGGATGATTTAGGAAAAACCATGCCCATCTCAAAATTTTATGAGGCAATGCAGCAGGGTGCAGAGACAAAAACCTCGCAAATCAATGTAAAAGAATATGTTGACTATTTTGAAAAATTTTTAAAAGAGGGCAAGGATGTGCTGCATCTGTGTCTCTCCTCCGGTATTTCCGGCACGCTGAATTCCGCAAATATTGCAAGAGATACTCTGTCTGAAAAATATCCTGAACGGACGCTTTATATTGTGGATTCCCTTGCCGCCTCCTCCGGCTACGGACTTTTGATGGACAGACTGGCAGAGCTTCAGGATTCCGGCATCAGCATTGACGAGCTGTACGACTGGACAATCGCCCACCGGTTAGAGCTCCACCACTGGTTTTTCTCCACAGACCTGACCTTTTTTATCAAGGGCGGCCGGGTTTCCAAGACTGCGGGCTTTTTCGGCGGTATGTTAAATATCTGCCCTCTGCTAAACGTAGACAGCCTGGGCAGGCTCATCCCAAGAGAAAAAATCCGCACCAAGAAAAAGGTGGTGAAAACAATTGTAGATAAAATGGAAGCCCACGCCAAAGACGGGCTTAATTATTCTGGGAAATGCTATATCTCCCAATCCGCCTGCTATGAGGATGCAAGGGCGGTGGCAGATATGATAGAGGAACGGTTTCCGAAGCTAAACGGCAAGGTGGAGATTAATCATATTGGCACCACCATCGGCAGCCATACCGGGCCGGGAACGGTGGCACTGTTCTTCTGGGGCGATGAGCGAACCGAATAAGTGCAGTATAGTGTTTTTATTTTGAAGCAAGTCAAATGCCCCGCAGCAAGCTACGGGGCATGATTTAGCTTCTTTTTAATTACAGCTCCTCCGCATTAGTCTCAATCACTTTCTTATACCAATAAAAGGAATCCTTTCTATATCTCGCCATATCTTTCAAGTCAAATTCGTCCCTGTTGACATAGATGAAGCCATACCTCTTTACCATGCCCTCATGCGTGGAAATCAAATCAATTGCAGACCACGGACAGTACCCCATCATCTCCACGCCCTCGGATACCGCCAGCTTAATCTGCTCTATGTGCCGACGAAGGTATTCAATACGATAATCGTCATGTATCTTACCGTCCGCCTCCAGCTTATCATAAGCACCCAGCCCATTCTCCGTCACAATCATCGGCAGCCGGTATCTGCTGTACATCTCGCGCATCGTTGCCCGGAACCCGTCAGGGTCAATCTCCCAGCCAAATTCAGTCCGAAGCAGATTGGGATTGGCATAGCCGCGGAAAACGCCCGGCTCCGCCGCACCAGACTGCTGGTCACCTAAAGTCGCCTCTCCCTCAGAGGCATCCCACTCCACCGTTGCTGTAGAATAGTAGTTAAAGCCGATAAAATCCGGATGCCCTTCTTTCATGATATCCATATCTCCCGGTTCTATATCCGGAACTGCGTCATGCTCCTCTAAGAAATGCCAGACCAGATGATTATATTCTCCGTATACCGCCATATCCAGATACAGCCAGTTGCGAATCGCATTAAAATTCTGTGCTGCCAGCACATCCTTTGGCTTGCAGGTGGCAGGATATACAAGGGAAATATTGGGCGCCGGTCCTATTTTGGCTCCCGGCAGCATATCATGACACAGCTTCATTGCCTTTGCCTGGGCAAGCAGCATATGATGATTTTCCTGATACAGCTTTTTGTATTTGTTCTCCACACCTTGTAAATTGCAGGTGCCGATAACCTCCCCGGCCAGTGTCAGCATATTCTGCTCGTTAATTGTCAGCCAGTACTTCACCCTGTCGCCAAAATTCTCATACATTACTTTTGCAAAATTCACAAAATCATCTATGATACCTCGCCTCGACCATCCGCCCTGCTCTTCTAACGCCTGCGGCAAATCAAAATGAAACATCGTAATTAACGGCTCAATGCCGTATTTCAGACATTCATCAATCACATTGTTGTAAAACGCAATCCCCTTCGGGTTCACCTCTCCGGCGCCCTTCGGCAGAATTCTTGACCATGCCACAGAAAAACGGAAGGTGCGAAAGCCCATCTCCGCCATCAATGCGATATCCTCCTTATAACGGTGATAAAAATCTGCGCATACATCCAATTCGCTGGTTCCCTCCGGAACCTTTTTCACGTCCTGTACACTGGGACCCTTGCCGTCAATCAAATTAGCGCCTTCCACCTGATATGCACTGGTGGAAGCTCCCCACAAAAAATCATCGCCAATTTTCTTTGTTTTTTTAATTACCATGTCTGTTCCTCCTTATACATCCCCAAACATCTGCTTATAGTGGTATAATGCACCTAAGAGATTGGAATCATTCAAAAACTTACAGGCAGATACCCGCATCCCCTTAAATATATTGCTGATTTTTTTTAGCTGCTCCACATATCTTTGGATGCCCTCCGTAAATAACGGCTGAGCACTAATACCGCCGCCAATCAGAATGATATCAGGGTCATAAAATACATAAATATTACAGCACAGCTTGGCGATATTGAAATACCAGTCCTCTAAAAGCTCCTGGATTTCCGTATCTCCTTGCTCTGCCCACTGATAGATTTTGACACCGTCCACCTCCTCAAAGGGCAGTTTTTTCAAATTTGCCGCCTGCAGAGTCACCCCATAGGTGGCAATCTGAGCACTGGCAATAAATGGCATAATTTCAATTGTCTCCCGAACCCCCTCAATAGACTCCGAGTTCTGAATTTTGCAGATATCCGCCCGGGTCATTTTGTCCAAACTATAGGAAAGCTCCCCTGCCACCAGATGATTGCCCCGATGAATCTTTCGGTCCTTGATGACACCACCGCCTACACCGGTGCCAAATGCCAGCACACAGGCATCCTGGCAGTCACTGGCATTGCCCTTCCATATCTCTGCCAAAGCAGCGCATTTCCCGTCATTTTCCATAGCAATCCTGACATCCCCCAGACGGGCGTGCAGCAAATCCCCAAGGGCTGCCCCGTCTAAATATTTCAAGCCTCCGCCGCCATAGACAATCCCCCGCTCCACATCAATCTGCCCCGGCAGGTCCATAGCAATGCCCTCTATGTCATATTCTTTCTTATAATCCTCGTAGATACCTGCTATCAGTTCCACAAAATCAGCGGTTCCCTGCCCCGGCTTCACCGGTGTCGGCAGCTTATCTTTTTTAATAATTTCACCCTCTGCATCCATTAATGCATATTTTACAAAGGTGCCCCCTACATCAAACACAAGGTACATCGTATTCTCCTCCATCTATCTTTCTTTAGTCGCCGACCATTGCGTAGCAATTTCTGATGTCGGCTCTTACGCACACAGCGCCTGACTCACTGTTCCTCATATTTTTGAAAATAGTTTTTCAAGGCGCCTATCATATTGGAGTCGTTCATGAATTTACACCGCTCCACCTTCATATTCCGAAACACCTGACTAATTTTCCCCAACTGCTTTGCATACTGCCTTACGCCCTCAACAAACATTGGCTGGGCGCTGATGCCGCCTCCAATCAGAAATACCTCCGGCGCAAATACAATGTATAAGTTACATAATTGCTTTGCCAGGCTTAAATACATCCGGTTTAGTGTTTCATTGACATAGGCATCCCCCTGGGCTGCCCATTGATAAATCAACTCTCCCGACACCTCCTCATAATCAAGACCCTTGTGCTCTGCCACATCCCGCCTCAAATTCATTACGGATGCCCGGTTGTTCCACAGCCCCTTCGGAAGCTCCAAAAACTCTTCTCTCTTTTTTAACTTCTCTATGGGTCTGAGTTTTCCTAAATCCTCCAGACTGATATTATCAATCCAAAAAGAAAGCTCTCCGGCAATCATATCCTGTCCGTGGTGCACCCTGCCATCGATAATCAGCCCGCCGCCAATTCCCGTACCAATCACAATGACGCAGGCAGACTTCGCATCCTTTGCATTGCCAATCCAACTCTCCGCTAAAGCGGCGCATTTGGCATCGTTTTCCAGTGCCACCTTAAGACCTCCACAGCGTTCGCTGACGATATCTGCCACATTCAAGCCGTCCAAATAAGGCAGCGCACCGCCGCCATAGACAATGCCGCGCTCCACATCAATCTGTCCCGGCAGGCTCATGGCAATTCCCTGCAGTGCATCATTCCTGTATGTATCATAGATGCCGCCAATCGCATCTATAAAATCTGCCACTGTCTTTTCATGAAATGCCGGTGTCGGCACCTTACCCTTTTTGAATATCTCCCCTTGCTCATTCATCAGCCCATGCTTGATATATGTGCCGCCTATATCATATACTAAATACATATGCTTCTCCTTTGCGATATGTCGGATGCTCCGACCATTATAATTTTCATATTACTCTTGACACTGCCTTTCTTCATAGCCATGCCTGTTTTCCCTATCGCAGCCCTTCATATTTCTGCAAAAAATTATATAGCGCTCCAATCAGGTTAGAATCATTGCCAAACTTGCACAAACCTATTTTCATTTTATCATAAATGCCCGGAATCTGGGACAACTCTTTTACGTATTTCTCAACACCTTCAAAAAATGCGGGCTGGGCGCTGATACCACCTCCAAGCAATATAATCT
>CAMWOF010000135.1 GCA_947175805.1 uncultured Clostridiaceae bacterium | reverse complement strand
GCCACCACGCCTTTCACCATTATAAGATCCGCGGGCCTTGCAATTTTTTTTTATGTCAATCCTTGGGTATTTAAATTTTTAATATATGATATCGGGATGGGCATAAATGCGGATTGCAATTTGTGATGATGATGAAATACAATTAAATAATACGAGTCAGGCCTTGGAGAACGCCTATAAGAGCCTGGATCTGTTGACGGATATTTACCAGGACGGACAAAGCCTGCTTTTGGCGGCGGCGCGCACTCACTATGATTTGGTGATATTGGATATTGAGATGCCGGGATTAAACGGCATTGAGACGGCAAGACAGCTTCGGGCATTGGAGGAGAAAATTGTCATAGTCTTTCTGACCTCACATGTAGAGTATGCTTTAGAGGGCTATGAGGTAAATGCCCTCCGGTATCTCACAAAGCCGGTATCAAAACAGAAACTCTTAGAGATTATCAACTGGCTTTTGGAGCGGGAGAAGCGGGAGCGGCGGCTCCTTCTGCGGGCGGAGGACAGTATGGTAAGCGTCAGTATATCAGATATTCTTTATATGGAGGCGCAGAATCAGAACATTCGGGTGGTGACGGTGCAGGGGACATATTTGAACCGCTACAATCTGTCCGATTATGAGGAGGAATGCAGGAGGTATGGTTTTTTCAGAATTCATCGGGGGTATCTGGTGAACCTTGCCCATGTGTCAAGGGTGACGGGGCGGGATGCAGTCATGGAGGACGGCTCTCATCTGCCGGTAAGCCGCGCAAAGGAGAAAGCCTTTAAGGAGGCGCTTTATAGCTTTATCAGGGAGGAAGCCATATGACAGTGTTTTTACTAGCAGCTGGAGAAGCAACAATCACGATTATGCTTTTTTTGGTGGGGAAATGCTGTTATGACTCCAGCTATGTAGTGGATAAAAAGAGCATGCTGTTCTTTTTTTCATTCAGCCTGGCAACTGATTTGGCAAAGCATTATTCAGAGGGATTCGGCAGGCTGGACACCCTGTTTTCTGTGATTTTTTATGCGCTGCTGCTCTTTTGTATCCTCCGGGGCGGCAAGGGAAGGCTTAGACGGCTTTGCTGTTTTTTAGAAATGATTGTCAATCTGATGTTCGGCATGATGGTGCTGTGTGAGAATGTGGTCGTGCAGGTATTGCCTGACAAAAATATTGACGAGAGGATGGAGTACAGTGTCGGCTTATATGCAGTGCTGGTGGCAGTCATCGCTCTTTATGTGTATTTTTCACTTTACCGGAAGCAGATTTATTTGAATTTTGGCGTCGGAGAGCGGGTGAGTATGGTTCTATTTAATCTCTACATGCTTTTATTGTACGGTGTTTCCCTGGTACAGCATGAGGAGAGTGCAGAGCTTGCAGGGGAAATGGAGGGCGTGGTCAGCGCCTTTTATGTCATTGTGCTCGTTAGCTTCTATTTTGTGTTTTTGGCGGTACTGGTGAAGCACCGGATGACGGTATATTATAAAAAGGGACAGGAATATCAAAAAACATGGATGGAGCAGGAGCTTCGCCATTTTACAGAATATAAGCTGGCTGAGGAGGAAACCAGACGGTTCCGTCATGATGTAATTAATAATCTCTCCTGCATAGAAGCGTTTTTGCAGGAGGGAAAGTTAGAAGAGGCGAAGCGTTACGTGGAGGTTATGCTGGGAGAGGTGAAATCGCTGTCTCCTGCCGTGGTTACCGGAGATGAGATGCTGGACTGTATCTTGTCTTCAAAGTGGGATACCATGAAGCAGGAGGGGATTTCCTTTACGCTGGACGGGGTATTGGACAGGGGGCTTTCCTGGGAACCCATAGACATCTGCACCGTATTCGCAAATGCTGTAGACAATGCCATAGAGGCATGCAGGAAGGTGGAGGGGGAGCGCCGTATTTGTCTGAACCTTAAATACACGAAGAACTTTTACTGTATAGAGCTTAAAAATTCTGCAGGTGAGACCGATATCGGTAAAGTTTCCGGGGAGCGTCGCTATACTACAAAAAAGGATACGGAGCTTCACGGTTATGGACTTCAAAATATGAAAAGAACGCTGGAAAAATATGACAGTGATATGGAGATAGAGCTGGCGGAGGGATACTTTGTTGTCAGAATGATAGTTCCTGCATAATCGGCTGCCTGCGGTTTACGACAGGGGAAATACATTTTACGACAAAAAATGTATTTCCCTTTTTTTAATGCTATGATTTAAGTGCGCACAAACATCAGAGGAGGAATGTATTTATGAAAAAAGAAGATGTTTTTAAAGGGAAAAAGGTGTATGAGCTGGGCGAGGAGTGGCAGAAGGCTCCGGTGACAAAGGAAGAGGGCAGAGCGTGTAAACACCGCTTGGAGCGGCGCTGGTACCGCAGGATGATTGAAATCAACATTTTGATGATTGTCGTGGTCATCAGTCTGCTCGTGACAAATATGGATGAAAACAAGAGGCTTGGGAAGCAGGCGCTGGAGCAGTTTAAGAGGGATTTGAAAGAGGAAAATATCGGACTGATTGATTCCTGGGATAGCGAGCCGGCAGAGGACGCTTCGTCCGAGGGGAAAGCATCGGAGGGCAAAGCAGAGGAGAAGCAGGAAAAATTGACAAAGGACGATATCCCTTTTGAAATTCAGGCGTTGTTTTACGGACTGATAATAACCGTGGTCGGATATCTGGCGCTGTATTATCTCTATGCGAAATACCGTTCCTCGGCTGTCAGGATTACAGAGCGGAATTTTCCGGAGATTTATGCCATGGTGGAAGATTTTGCCCGCCGCCTGGGAATCAAAACGCCAAAGGCGTATGTGATACAGCAAAGCGGTGTCTTAAATGCATTTTCCGCCTTCCTGTTCAGAAAGCAGTGGATATGTATTCATGCGGAGTTGTTTGAGGTGGCGTACAGAGAACACCAGGACATGGATGTCCTTGCCTTTGTGATTGCCCATGAAATGGCGCATATTTATTATGGGCATGCTACGCTGCACTATAATCTGCCAATATGGTTTTCAAGGATTGTCCCGGTGTTCAGCGACATTGCCTCAAGGACAAGGGAATATAGCTGTGACCGGCTTGCCCAGCGGCTGACCGGCTCTGACGGACTGGATGCGATGCTGGCATTGGTGGTTGACCGCCACCTCTACAAGATGGTGGACAAGGAGGATTACATAGAGGAGATGAAAGCGCAAAAAGGCTTTTTCCTGTGGTGTGTCAATATGGTGGCGTCGCACCCGGTTATGAATAAGCGTGTGCTGGCGTTGGTCTGCGGCAGGGGAAGCGGCAAACTGTATTAGAGGAGAAGTCCTTTGGCAATTAATGGTGTCCCTTCGCAAGTAATGGTTGCTTGCAACAGAATGTATTTTTTTATATAATTATAACTAAGTATACTCGCAGAATGTTGGAATATGAGGAGGGGATATTATGTATGCATGTCGAGGGTGCGGCGGAACTCTGAAATTTGATATTGCATCTCAGCAGTTGAAATGTGAGTCCTGCAGTAATGAATACAATCCGTATGACATGGAGCAGGCGACAGAGGCGGAGCAGGATGACTATGACGTCACGGTCTTTAAGTGCCCCCAGTGCGGTGGAGAAATTTATAGTACGGATAACACTGCAGCGGGTTTTTGCAGCTTTTGTGGTGCGTCCACGGTACTCACTGGACGTCTTAAGAAAGAAAAAAGGGTAAATTATATTATTCCTTTTAAGCAGACGAAGGAGGACTGCAAGAAGGCATATAAAAAACTGATGCGTCATGCTATTTTTGCGCCGAAGGAGCTGAAAGACGAAAAAAACATTGACGGGTTCCGTGGTATTTACATGCCATATTGGGTTTATTATGTAAAGCAGCAGGGACATGTGCGGATACACGGCACGAAATCCCACCGGAGCGGGGATTATATTATTACCAGGCATTATGGGCTGCATATGGATTTGGACGCCCATTATAAGGGATTGTCCTATGATGCATCTTCCTCCTTTGCTGACACTATCAGCAAGAAGCTGGCGCCGTACAACGTGAAGAATATGAAGGCATTTACCCCCAGCTATTTGAGCGGCTTTTATGCGGATATGTCGGACGTGCCGCCACAGATATACGGTGAGGAGGCGAAGGAGTTTGCTGCGGATGAAACGATTCACTTTGTGAAAAACAGCCGGGAGGCAAAGGGCTATAGTCTCGACTCAACGGACAAATTAAGGCGTATGCTCCCGACCAATGTGGAGCAGACCAATTCTGCAATGTTTCCGGTGTGGTTTCTGTCTTATCAAAATAAGGGGCGGGTTGCCTATGCCACAGTAAATGGGCAGACTGGCAAGGTGGTTGCTGACCTGCCGGTGGATATTAAAAAGTATCTGTTTGGTTCCCTGATTCTTGCAATACCGATTATATTGCTGTTAAATGCTATGCTTACGCTCCGCCCTTCTGTAGTGCTTTCGATGGTTTCTGTGCTGGCCGCAATTGTCGTTTGCGTACATGCTTCTGAGATGAAGCAGATTGCGGTGGCGGAGAATTACGAGGATGATATTGGCGCACAGATTGGCATGGAGAATAAACAAAAAATGGAGCAGGCAGCAAGGGAGCAGGCCGCTAGAGAGATGGCAGGCGATTTGGAAGATTTGGTGGATACGCCTTATGTGGTGACAGAGGCAAATACGAAAAAAAATAAAACTGCAAAAGGGCGAAAGAATGTCGGTGGTATGATTGGCGTTACAATTTTTATGATTCCTATTTTTTCTATGCTTATATGGCCTGTATTAGCAGGATTTCTTAGAGGTTCGGAATCATGTGTGCTGGCACTGATTGCGCTCATTATTGCAATTATAGGAACCAGCTCCAGCGTGTCTCATGCCAAGCGCATCACAGCGGTCAGGAATATGGGAACCGCAGGCGCTCTGGCGGCTGTCATTTTAGCGTTCATGATTCTGTTTTGGAATCCGGTTTCAGATTTGTGGTATTATGGCGGCGTCATAGCGGCACTGCTGACCGTTGGATTTACGTTGATGGATTTGATAAGGAGCTATAACGTGCTGGCAACCAGAAGACTGCCGCAGTTCGATTACAGGGGAGGTGATGACCTTGCGTAATGTAGTAAACAAAAAAACACGGGGAGTGTCATCGCCGCAGCTGTGCAGGCTGCTGCTGTGCCTTGCATTGATGGCTGTCTTTATGCTATCTGGAGCGGGCGCACAGGTGGTTCGCGCTGATAATTATATGGCAGTCATCATAGATAGCTACAATAACGATTCCACCGGTTATCAGGTTATCATGGAAGATGACGCCGGACAGAACTGGTTCAGTCAGTTTTCTGTGGAGAAGATAAAGGCAGCTTTGATTCCATTGTCCTACTATGGAGATGTGGCGCTGCATGTGGTGACGGGAATAGAGGACGGTATGCAGGCAAACCATGCCTCTGAGCTTTTTGCTGCAGATTTCCCGCCTGAATATGACGAAAGCATTGCAGACTATGCGGAGTATACCGGTTTGATAATTATGGTTGAGCAGGATACCGGGAAGATATGGATGACCACCTATGGCAGCGAGATATCAGGGATTCTGGATAATGCAGCCTTAAGTACACTTTTTGACAGCGCAAGTGAGTCAGAGACAGTTGGGAATGATTATGAGAGATATCTTATTTTTATTGCCCAAGGTGCATTTCAAATCCTGAACGAGCAGGATACGGTAAATGGGGAGCAGATTCGGCAGGCCGCCTGGCAGGCTGCCGTAAAGGTATATGATATTTCGGATGTCATAGCAGAACTTACGGGTGATATTATGGGCTATGAGGATGATGGGCTGCCGGAATATGAAACAGGGGTCATAAGCTATACAAATGAGCAGAACGGATATACTGCCATTATTGAGGATGATGCCAGCCTTCTTTCTGAAACGGAGCGGCAGACGCTGCTGGAGGAGATGAAGGGGATTACGGAATATGGAAATGTCGCCTTTAAGACGATTGCAAGGAATAATATGGGCTCCACTGGCAGCTATGCCAGTCAGTACTATTATGATAAATTTGCCTCCAATAGTGGTACGGTATTCCTGATAGATATGGATGAGCGAAATATCTATATATTCAGCAATGGCGCTATTTATAAGACGATTACTAAAAGCTATGCAGATACGATAACGGATAATATATATACATATGCTTCTAAAGCGGAGTATTATACATGTGCCTCCAAGGCATTTGAGCAGATTACAGCGCTGCTGGCAGGGCAGCATATCCGTCAGCCAATGAAATATGCCAGCAATACATTATTAGGAATTGTCCTGGCGTTGCTGATTAACTATTTTCTGGTCAGGGCCTTCTCGGCAGCTAAGAAGCCATCTGGCTCTGAGGTGATGGAGGGCATATTTGTAAAACAGGATATGCTTAATTTTGATGCCCAGTATGAGAGAGAAACCAGGCAGTATTCACCACAAAGCTCCGGCTCCGGAGGAGGCGGAGCTTTGTGGTGAATAC
>CAMWOF010000134.1 GCA_947175805.1 uncultured Clostridiaceae bacterium | reverse complement strand
GGTATAGCTTTTTTTATAATATCATAATCTAATTCTAAAATTCCAGCAAAGTACTTATGAGATATTTTTAATGGGATAATATACCAACTAACAATCTTTGTTTTAGTCAAATCCCCTATTTCTTCAGAATCTCTTAAATATACTGTTCCTCCATCAAATAAACTCGGATATGCCTTCCTTTCTCCATAATAATATTGATATCCATGATTTTCTACTTTTTCTTCCGAGCCAATAAAAAATCCACATATAATCACTACAAAAACAATCGCATAATATAAAACCCATTTTTTTCTCTTCATTATACTTCCTTCCTTTTCTCTTTGTTAGGACATTCTGCATTAACAGGAATCTGCCACTGACCACCTTTTTTCTCTGGTTTCACTACAAGACGAATTTTACCCTCTCTACACCACTTTGAAATAGTGCCTTGTGCATAACCCCATTTTTTAGCCGCTTCTTTTGTTCCCATGTACTCCATATGCTTTGTTCTCCTTTTGTATTTGTGAATGTTCTTATTACATTTTAGAGTTTATAACTCTATTTGTCAATGCTTATATCCTAATCACTTATACTATTCCAGAGGTGTATAGACTATGAAATATAATGAGCGAATAAGGGAAATTAGAGAAGATACTTCTTTAA
This sequence comes from uncultured Clostridiaceae bacterium, assembly GCA_947175805.1. Lineage (GTDB taxonomy): Bacteria > Bacillota > Clostridia > Lachnospirales > Lachnospiraceae > RGIG6919. The sequence continues at coordinate 5,827 of CAMWOF010000134.1, read as the reverse complement.
CCCAACAAAAAGTTGCCGACCTGCTGCACATAGGGCAAAGGACATATGCAGATTATGAAAGTGGAAAAACAAGAATCCCTGTTGATAATCTCCTGATTCTTGCTAAATTTTACAATGTATCTATGGACTATATCACAGGTGCAAGCAATATCAAATCAGAATATCCAAAAGCATAGGCAACAGCATTTCTACTTATGTATAATGCTGCTGCCTATGTTTTATTGCTTCTTTGTGTTTTCTGCTATGTAGGAATCTTCTTTCCATTTATGTGAATGCAAATCGATAACCCCAATACCCATTGTCCAGCTGATTATGCCGTGTTATTTGTTATAATTCAAGTTTCACTAAGAGATAAAATAATTTTAAAAGAAAATGCATAAAATGAACAGAATGTATTTTTGTCTGTGATAGTAGTTGTTGTGCAAAATGTATTGAAACGGGAAAAATTTATTTTTTCCATTGTAAAATTGAGAGAAAAATGCTTCACAGAGTTGCAAATAAAATCAAAATGGTATAAGATAAGGTAACTCAAGTAGAAAGACAAGATGTTACTGAGCTGGTGATTTGCCAGTTCTCACCAAGAAGGTGCTTTTGAGGCATTAGCCCCAGGCATGGTTAAGAAAAGGAGATTACAAAACAATGGCAACTATTAAAAAGACAGGCAGTGCACAGATTGATGAGGCTATGAAGAAGGTAGATGCAGCAAAGGCTACAGTGAAGAAAGCAGAAGAAGCAAAGAAGGCAGAGCCAGCGAAGGCTGCAGCAAAGAAGGCAGAGCCGGCAAAGACAGCAGCAAAGAAGGCAGAGCCGGCAAAGACAGCAGCAAAGACAGCAGCAAAGAAGACTGCAACAAAGAAGGCAGCACCGGCAAAAAAGACTGCAGCAAAGCAAGAGGTATTTTTGGAGTGGGCAGGCAACAAGCTGTCTACTGAGGATATCGTTGCAAAGGTAAAGGCAGCTTCCGGCAAGAAGACAATCAAGGAGCTGAATATCTATGTTCAGCCAGAGACGAATATGGTTTATTATACTGCTGATGATGAGAAGGGCGACATCGCATTGTTCTAATAATAGACAGTGCTTTGCGGATACATACACAAAAACAGGGAGTATTACGGGCAGACGTAGTGCACCCTGTTTTTTGTTTTTTTCGCAGGTCACTTGACACTATCCAAAACAAGCAGTATATTGTATAGAAAATCACAAATTGCAAGATAATAAAAAAATCAGATAAATCAGGATTAGGGTGCATTGGGACTAAAATTTTATTTAAAACAAATAGCAAAAATGATAATGCAACAGGTGTATATGCCTTTTTTGTACCGCAGATATTGTGGCTTTGGAAAAGGAACCAGAGAAATACAAAAAGGGCTTGTTTTGTTTGCGGACAGCCATACAAGAGAGGGGAAGATTCCTTTTAGTATGCGGAGAATGTATGAAACGGTAAGCAGCTGCCCTGCATATCAGGTGGATACGTTTATTACGCGTTTCGAGGATATGGGCTATGGTCAGATGCTTCGTTGGATTCGGGGCTTTATGAAGCAGTATGCCGTTGCGGAATATGTATTTATTTGTGACAATTTTTTGCCGGTTTCCTCTTGTGAAAAAAGGCCGGAGACTACTGTAGTTCAGCTTTGGCATTCGGGGGGAATCCTGAAAAAGAGCGGCTATGACACCGCAGATGATATACCTAAGCTCTACAGAGGTAATGTCTACAAAAATTATGATTTGGTTACGGTCAGTGCGCCGGAGCTTATCCCTATATTTACAAAGCTGATGGGGCTGCCGGAAGGTACTGTAAAGGCAACGGGTATCAGCCGTTCGGATTGGTATTTTGATGAGCAGTGGAACCGCAGCATGAGGGAGCAGTTTTACCGCAGATACCCTGAGGCAGAGGGACGGCAGGTTATTTTATGGGCGCCCACCTTCCGGGGGAACGCAGGCAGTCCCAGGCTCTATGGTATGGATGAGATAAAGCGTGTGATGGAGAGGACAAAGGAACGGTATTTTTGGCTGCTCAAGCTCCATCCCCATTTGGAGGGGAAAGGTTTTTTCTCCAATTGTGATATTCCCACGGAGGAGCTGCTGTGTGTTACAGATTTGCTGATAACCGATTACTCCTCCGTGCTGTTTGACTACATGGCATATGAAAAACCTTTTGTTTTCTTTGCACCGGACTTGGAAAGCTATGAAAAGACAAGAGGGTTTTATCTGCCCTATGACTCCTATCCAACGACTGTAGTGACAGGGGAGGGAGAATTGGAGGATGCCATAGCGCATGAGTTTTCCAACAGAGCTTCACAGGATATTAGGGAGGCTTATGGATTCCATATGTCCTGCTGTGACGGACATGCTACAGAGCGCATTTTATCTATACTAGACATGTGTCGGGAGGATGCAGGATAAGAAACTTTACATAGCGCATAATAAGCGATGTGTAAAGTATATAATAAGTGCTGTGTACAGTGTATAATAAGCACTGTTTATTGACACGCTTTTTAAAATAAGCTATAGTGTATTAAATTATAGGTAGTGTAAAACGTAATATGAAGGTTGTAATGGTCGGCTCTTATGGAGCATCCGACAGTTATGGAGGTACAAGCATGAATATAGCAATTATATTTGCAGGAGGTGCGGGTATCCGCATGGGCGCAGGAATTCCGAAGCAATTTCTGGAGATAAACGGCAAGCCGATTATTGTGCATACGCTGGATTTGTTTGAGTCCCATCCGGAGATTGATGCAATCTATATGGCAGTTTTGGCAGATTATATTCCATATATGCAAAAGCTGACGAGAAAATTCGGGATAGAGAAGGTAAAGGGAATTGTGCCCGGCGGAGAGAGCGGACAGGATTCTATATATAATGCCCTGACGGCTGCGAGAAAGGAGAATCCCGGCGACAGCATTGTTTTAATTCATGACGGCGTCCGTCCGTGGGTGTCCTTTGACACTATCATGAGAAACATTGAGGGTGTGAAGAAAAATGGAAATGCAATAACCTGTACTGCATGCTACGAGACGATTTTAATGAGCTCTAATGGCGAGCAGGTGGAGCAGGTTCCTTATCGAAAGGATACTTTTGCGGCCCAGGCGCCGCAGAGCTTCCGCTTAGATGATATTATTGCTGCCCATGAGACGGTTAGAGCCTCTGAGAATGGATACGAAAATCTTGTGGATTCTTGTACCCTGATGAGGAGCATCGGAAAAGAGGCCTATATGGTGGAGGGCAACCGGGGCAACATCAAAGTAACAACGCCGGAGGATGTGTATATGTACCGGGCGCTGATCCAGTACAGGGAGAACGAGCAGGCATTCGGTATCGGGCAGACACCGGATATCTTAAAAAAGAGTGGTTATGAAAAGAAGAATTAGGGCTTCCATAAAAAAAATGGTGAAATTTTTCTGTGACTATACGATAGAAGAGGATTACAGAATTCTTTCTCTGAAGCATACGCCCCTGCGCATTAAAAGGTCACTGACCCAAAAGGCATGGGATGCCTTTGGCTCTTTGCCGATTGCAGGCAACAAGGTCATTTTCGATAATTATATGGGAAGAGGGTATGGCTGCAACTGCAAATATGTTACAGAGGCTTTACTAAAACGCCGGCCGGATTTGGATATTGTGTGGACGGTGAGGCGGGCTGACAGCCATGCAGGAGAATTCCCGGAGGGCGTAAGGCTGGTGGAATATGGCAGTACGGAGGCACTGCGCGAATATTATACGGCGGCCCTGTGGGTCTGCAACTATCACCTGAGTGCCTACTTTAATAAAGGGCTCGTGAAGCGGGAGGGACAGACCTATATCCAGATGTGGCATGGCTCGCTGGGCATTAAGAAGCTGGATCGGGATTGTGAAGGACTTACCTCTATAAAGCACTGGAATTATCTGGCACAGAAAAATTCCAATGCCACGGACTACTGGATTTCCAACAGCGCCTTTGAAACACAGGTGTATCGGCGAGGCTTTTGGAATGTGGAACATGTATTAGAGCTGGGGCATCCGAGAAATGATATTTTTTTCCGGGAGGATGTTTCTGATTGTGCGGTGAAGGTGAAAAATGCCCTGGGCATAAAACCGGAACACAGGATTTTCTTATATGTGCCCACCTTCCGGGAATCTGGCGGATTTCCCACTGACAGACTGGATGTGGATGCGGCGGTGTCCGCACTTGCAAAGCGCTTTGGCGGAGACTGGTCCTTTGTGGTACGGCTGCACCCGCGTATGAGGACTGGCATGGATGTGCTGCATATAGCCGGGCATGTACAGCCTGTGGACGGCAGCGGTTATCCAGATATCCAGGAGCTGCTCTTTGCATCCGATGCGGTGGTGACCGACTATTCCAGCTGCATTTTTGATTTCCTGCTGACCGGGCGTCCGGCATTTATCTATGCGCCGGATATAGAAAAGTACAATACGGAGCGGGGATTTTACTACCGCCTCGAGGAGACGCCATTTCCGATTGCAGAAAATATGAAAACGCTGCTCGGCAATATTGCCGGATTTGACGAAGCCGTATATGAGGAGAAGGCGACGGCATTCCTAAAGGAGAAGGGCTGTATGGAGAACGGACGCGCTTCGGAGGCTGTCTGTGATTTGATTGAAGAAATATTAGACAGATAATTTTTTTGAAGGAGAGTACATTATGAAAAAGGTTATCACATATGGAACATTTGATATGCTGCATTACGGACATGTAAATTTGCTGCGGAGAGCCAAGGAACAGGGGGACTATCTGATTGTTGCCCTCTCTACAGACGAGTTTAACTGGGAATCCAAAAAAAAGGTCTGCTATTTTAATTATGAGAAGAGAAAGCAGCTTTTAGAGGCTATTCGTTATGTGGATTTGGTCATTCCCGAGGAGAATTGGGAGCAGAAGATTTCTGATGTGAAGGAATTCAGAATTGATACTTTTGTGATGGGTGATGATTGGGAGGGCAAATTTGATTTCCTAAAGGAATACTGTGAGGTTGTATATTTGCCACGCACACCGGAAATTTCTACAACGCAGATTAAGGAGAGTTTAAAGACCGGGGATACTAAGTGATGATGAACGCCTGTCCGTCTCATGGCGGACGGGCTGGGGCAGTCAGTTTGCACAGACGGGCAGAAGCAGTCAGTTTTGCTTGCATTTATACGTCTGCAGTGTTATAATTCTTATTGTAATAACTATCGATAGATTACAAAGATTCTTTTCCCTGTACGCAGGGAATCGCCGTTTTCGGGCACAGTGGTATTGGTTCATGATATCACCTTTCCCAGAGAACTCATGTTTTGAGGATGTTAATAAGACAGGTTTATGATGTCTTATGCTGTGTTTTTTGCGCGCAAAAACATGTTCTGTCATCCCGCTTATGGCTGGATGATTGGCTTTTATTATCTCTATAATAGCTAAGGAGGAATGTGTATGTATAACAAAAGAGGTGTCCGGCGTATTATGATGTCCGGCGCGGTATTGGTTCTTTTTTTGTGTGCCCTGTGTAATCTGCACTGTAGGGCTGCGGATATGCAGACACCAGCAGTAGCGTTGATTTCTCAGGGAGAAGAAACAGTTTGCTCTGTCAGCACGGACGCGCCGCAGTATCTGCTGGAATGGGATACGGACAGCAGGTTTACGCATAAGGAGGCGTTTGCGCTGTATCAGGGGAGAAATTATGATGCATATCTTATGGATGGCAGGAAAGAAAAGGTTACTTTGCGGTTCCCAAAGAAAAGTGGGGTGTATTATATCAGAGCCTATGGAGTCTATTCGGACGGGAAAGGCGGGTATGTGTTGAGTAAAGCATCTAAGCAGTGCAAGGTAATATTTACTGAAAACAGTAAGCGGCAG
>CAMWOF010000133.1 GCA_947175805.1 uncultured Clostridiaceae bacterium | reverse complement strand
GCCCAGCAGCTTCTCCATGGCGGTAATGCCCAGCAGCTTCGGCTCATACGGGTCGAAGCCCGCCTTCTTCACGGTATCTGCCACGGCATCCTCATCCGTGTACTTCCGGTTAGACCTTCCGGCCACAACCTTGAACCCGGCATACTTCACGCCGGAGAGCGCCTGCTGCAATGCAAACTCCTTCACATCCGCCGCCCATGCCGCCAGCTCATCCGCCTTCACGAGGATCGCCGCAATCTCGTCATCCTCCAGCGTGGCGGGCATCTCAAAGTCATATTTTGCAAGCTCCAGGTTGTACTCCGCCCGCTTCCTGCAGACCGCCTTCGCCTTGCAGAACCGGCAGTGTTCCCCCGCACAGAACTCGCCCTCCCCGGCATAGGCCAGCTTCGCTTTTTCTGCAAGCTCGCCCACCGCCCACCGGAGCAGGTCATCCTTTGCCATGGCATACACGCTGACATTCTCACGGCGCGGCTGGTAGATCGCCATGCGGACGATATCAATGTCATAGATGCCGTCAAACAGCTCCAAAGCGCCCAGGGCATACAGCATCATCTGCGGGTTCCCTTCGGCGGAAACCTCCACGCCCTTGCCGTGCTTGTAGTCGATGATATACAGCGTCCCGTCTGCGATAATCACGCAATCACCAGTGCCGAATCCCTCCTCCACATACCGGGAGAAGTCCAGGCGCTGCTCGATCAGCACAACCGGGTCTTTGCATTCCCGCTTTGCCTCCTCCACCAGGGATAGGACATACTCCGCATACCCGCAGGCGCATTCCTCCATCTCCTCATCGTAGAAAGCAAGCCCCTCTGTCGGGTCTGATGTGTCCATGCCCAGGGACAGCTTCAGCTTGTGTTCGCACAGACTATGGGCGTCGGTGCCCTGCTGCGCGTATTCGCTGCCCGTATCCTCGTAATTTTCACAGAGCCTTGCAGACGGCGGGCAGGCAAGCCACCGGTGGCTGGAGGATGCAGACAATAAAGCGTGTCTCCCCATCACAGCACCTCCGCTTCCGCAAGCAACGCCGCATACTCCGCCGGGTCGATCTCCGACAGCTTATCCGCGCCGTGCTTATTCAGCAGTTCCCTCACTTCCTCCGTGTGTCCGGAGCGGGACTTCTCCGCCAGCACCGCACGGACTTCCTCCAGCGTCAGCGGCTTCTCCTCCGGCTCCTGCTTTGCCGCAGGCTTTTCCTCTTTCTTTGCCGCCTTCCCGGCCTTTCCCGCTTTTTCCGGCTCCTTTGTATCTGTCCTCCCTGCTTCCGCGGCACCGTTGTCCGCCATTGCATCCGCAACGGCCTGTAAGCTGTCTGCAAGGGAACGCAGGTCCCCGATGACATCAAGCAGTAACTTCACTTTTCCCATGTACGTTTCCTCCTTCCATGACTTCACTCACTGCCAGCTCCCGGACGGAATCGCCCGGAACGATGATGGTCACCCTCCGCTTCTCCCCAAGGAGGAAGCGCAGGAAACGCTCCCTCACGGAGATATGGCGGCAGCTCACGATCCCGCCGGATGCCGGCTCCTTTGAAACACTGATCCTCAATGTGTGTTCCATGCCCATGACCTCCTTTTCCGAAGGGCGGCTTTTTTCATGCCCTTCACTATACGGAGATTTTGAGGGGTGTTCGGCGGGGTGTTTTTAGAAAAACTTTTTAAATTTTTTCCGGGCCGCAGATATCGTTTCTGAAACCACGCTGTGATGCACGCCTTCCTTACGCGCAATCTCGTTGACGGACTTTCCTTCTGCAAGCATCAGGAGCCTGCGGCGCTGCACTTCCGACAGCCCGTCCAATGCCTGGGCAATACGCTCCGTATCCATTTCACGCTCCATCTTCGTTTCCGGCGTTTCTTCACTGGCATATTCCGCGCCCTCGAACTGCGCTGCATCCAGCGAATAACAGTGGTAGCGTTCCTTGCGGGAAAGGTTGTCCTCCAAGCGCCTGTCCTCAATGATGACGGCACCGATGGCTTCCTCCACCTCGACCTCCGACACCGTCCCGTCTGCAAATTCATATTTAATTTTCATTCAGATTTCCTCCAGTCTTGAAATTTGGTTAAACAATTTTCATGACCAGAGGGGCGGCGCACGGCCCCTGAACGGCGGCCGATGCCCACAGCCGAAAGTGCAAAAAAAGCGCACCCGAAGAATACCAGGTGCGCCTGTCATAAAAATATTGTATCCTTTTGTAATCTGTTGGGGAAAGAGATAGAAATGTGTCGAATAAAAAAATTCCGCAGTCCCCCTTGAGGCTGCGGTATATACAGAAAAAATAGGATGTCTATCCGTGGGCATCGGGAGCCAGCTCCCTGCTCGTGCCATGCCCACTTCCTCCGAGGCACTATCCTTCCACGCCTCATAGGACTCTTCCGTAACATTCAGTGTGAATTCTTCGTTTCCTGACTTGATTCTGATGATCTTTTCAGACATAAAAGCGTTCCTTTCTTTACGCCTTCGTAAAGCCAGAAACGCTGATTATTTTCGATATGAAATTGATTAAAAATGGAAAAATGGCCGGAGTAAGCTAAGGCTCATTGTCTCTAGCTTCACTCCGGCCATTCGTGACTCGATGTCCCCTGGTCCCACTCGCTCGGTAGTAAGTCTTATTTAGCTGTCTCCGTGACCTGTAGTAGCCATTCCAATTTGACTATCCTCCCGCATTCAGGGCATTTAACCTTTAAAACTACGCGCCCTCCCGCGGTGGCAATTATATCGCAGATCCGTCCTTTGCAAGCGGGGCATCTGACCATACACATACCGTATACCTCCACAGCCTGTTTTGGATGACAAAGCCATGTTATGCATTCAGCATAAAATGTCCCATCGGTGGAAATTACCAAAAATTTCCATTGCCTGTTATCAGTATGGACCAGAAAGCACTGCCTTAATCATTTGTGCATAAAAAAAACAGCAGAATCACCTCCGCCGTTTTTTGTATATACTCGCCTCTATCCCGTCCGGGCCGCAGTGGAGCCTTACCAGCTTTCCGCAGTGCCGACATTTAATCTCCAGGACCGTCCACTCTGTCTCGATCCCCTCATCATCCAAAATGCGCCGCTTGCATTTGGGGTTCGGGCATTTGATTATTTCCATCTGCCACCGCCTCTCCAGCCCGATAACCGGACTTATTTTATAACTGATACCACCGCCTTCCCGCACTGATATGCAACGAGGGAACCAGACAGGCTTGGTAATTCTTCTCCTGTTTGATTCCCTTTTATCGTTTGTGCATTATAGGTTTTCTTCGTGTGGCTCAAATATAAAAGAACCACTTATGTAATACATCCGGCATGGTTTACTTATCCATGAAGTCCCAAAACTGCTTATAATCCAGATAGCCCTTTAAGTTGCCCGCATGGAACTGCATCTGCATGATCTCCTTAACAATATCCATCCAGTTTCCTTTATCAAACAAACTGCCGCCGCCCTTTTCGCTGTCATGGTTGGACTTCGCTCCCATAAATGCTTTCTGTGCAGTCGGACATTTACCACTGGCAGTCAGATGGCTGGAATATGCGAACATCTCAATTTCATCGCAGTTGTTTGGGTCAACCTTTGAAATGTCAACCATCCTTTCCGTCATGTTTCCTGCCGCATCCCATGCCTTCACTTTATACACCGGATTTGCCGGATCAAAATCCTTTGTCTTGTACACGGTAACGGAACTGGCATGGTCTCCCATTGAACCGATTGCCTCGCCATCCTCCGGATTTGATATGTACAGCGTGATGCCCTTGCTCTGCGTATTTTTGACATTGCCCATCTGCCCTGCAAAACTGCTCCCTGCTGTGTTCCTCTGTGCCCTTCTTGTTTCATACCCTGCTGCCGGGTAGCCTGCTGCTCCTATTCCACTAATGCTCATTTCTTTTAATCCTCCATTATTTAGTATTGCGGCTCCTCTATCGTTCAGGTCCGCATATGATAAATCTGACTACAATGCCTTTCATCAGCCAAGCAGTGAATCGCCACCCGCCACGGTTTCCGTCATAATATTTGCATCATAGGCATTGGAAGCCTTCGCCATCTGCCTCTCACTGTTCCATGACTGAGACAGCCTGCTTCTTTCCAGCTCCATCTTTGCGACTTTTTCATTCAACATTTTCTGCTGCTGTTTCTTAGCCTGTGCCCTCTTTTCCAGATATTCTTCGAGCAGTTCCTTCTGCCTATCTTTCTTTTCACTCGTCTTCTTAAAAAAGCTGTCTTGGGAACATGCATAAAATTCCGAATCATAGCCCACAGGCCACGAATCTCCTCTGTACTCACTCAATGTTGCGCCAACTGTAAATACCGCAGAACAATTTCTCGCTAATGAACTCCCCAAATCTCTTTGAAGCAGTGAAAGAATTTTTTCCCTATACGCTGGATCATCTTTCATTGCCTTAAACCCGGCTTCCGAAATATTGATAGCCACATTATTTAATGTCTTATGGATGGTAATCTTAGAAAGGTCTTCATAAAATTCCTTCTTGAATAATTCCATTTCTTCCGCTTCCGATAATTCCTGTGTGCCGCTTGTTTTTTCCAATGCGAATTTTTCTGTGCTGTTTACATTTTTGGTGTTTTTCGTCGTTGCCACATTGTTCTGATAATAATTCTGTCCTACTCCACTAATTGCCATTTTCTAATCCTCCATTTTATTTATTGTCGGCAGCCCCTCTGTCAGTCAGAGCCGCCTTCTGCTCTCTTGATATAAGTCCGAGCAGTTCATTCCTTAATGCAAATATCTTATGCCCTCGCATCAAAGCCGCCCTGAATTTCCATCCTGGCAATGCCGGAATTTATCTCCTGCCTTGCCGCATGGTACGCATCATAGTAGGCAGCCTTCAACGCCCCGTGTACTTCCGTCTCCGCTTTCGATTCCTTCTCATGCCAGCCCACCCCTGCGGTATACGTCAGTATCTCATCACCGTTCCCGTCATACACATGGACAGCGGAACCCGTCCCTTCCGACCGGAACTTGGCTTCATACGGCTCGCCAAACAGGATGCGCAGCCACCTCTCGTCAGCCTCCCGTATTTCTTTCATATCAGCCATGTTTTGACCTATTTTCCCCATCAGCGCAGCCCTGTCCGGCGCAACTTTGGCGACCTCGATTTTCCGCAGGGCGAGGAACTTATTCCCCATATAGACATTCTGCGCCGCATCCTCTCTGGCATATTCCGTTATCTTCTCCCGTAGGGAATCAGACAGCTTCCATTCCTTCTTGGATGATGCCTTTCCTGCTGCCGTGCTATTTGTCTGATGGCTTTTTGCTATTCCTGTAATATCCATTCAATCATCCTTTCACTGCTCCCCGGAAAACTGAAGGACGGTCTGCCCTATCCCTCTGTAGTTTTTGGATGCTCCCGTGTCACATATTGCTATTTTAAAGGAACGCCATTCATTGCATTATAGAGATCATCAGTTTTTCGAATGTATTCGTCTTTTGCGGCTCTGTACATCGTCCAGTTATGGAAAATAAGAAATTCCTCGTCATCTATTGGCATTTTCGCTCCGTCAATAATGTTTTTGTATATGTCATATGCTTTTCTTGTATCCCCTGTCATCTTTGCAATCAAGTTGCTGCCGTTTTCCGAATGGTAGGCATCGTATGCCGTCTTGTATTCTTCGTACTCCTCGGCTACAGTTTTTGCCGTTCCGTCAGCGATCATAGTTTTTTTCTTTTCTATCAATGCATCAATCTTCTCCTTTGCGTAAGCCTCTGCGACCTTCTCCATTTCCTCATCATTGCGGGAAATGGTTGGATCTGCCAACTGTTTAAGGCGAGACTCCGCTTTAGCCAGACTTGTAATCGTATTGTACGGGTCAACCATTGCCTTCCAATTAACAGGCAACTCTTCATTCATTGACTTTACTGAACTTCTGAACTCATCTAAATCAGAAGCCATTTCCATTAAGCCCATTTCTGAATCAGATGCCTTCTGTTTAGCGGCAAACTGCTGTCCCTCTACAGAAATTGATACAGTATCCCTGTTTGAACCAGACTTCGCTTCACTCTCAATTTTGCCGCCAACATGAGACTCTGGCGCTCTTTCGCCTGCTGCCACCGTATATGATGTCTGATTCAAATAATTATTCAATTTGATATTCATAAAAATACACTCCTTTTTTATCCAATTGATTTTCGCCATTCCAAATCAGCGTCTTGCCAAGTTTGTGCATTATTAGTTTCTCCCTACTCCCCGATTCCCCTATCTGCCGGAAACCGGGGAAACCTGCCCTGTCCGGCTATAGCTTTATTGGGGATATGGAACAAGACTAACCATTTGCATTCCATTTCTTAAAAATGAAATTTTCCCTCATCATATATCAGCCGTAAAATGGCGGCATTTTTTACTTTCTCCACAGCGCATAATTGTTCTGGTGCGAAAAGGTATAATAATGTTTTTATAGCAAAGGCATGAGTAACCACTAAAATGTCGCTGTTTTCATTGGACGACTCGTTTTGGGCTATATCTTCAAATACAGCTTTCAGACGATTTGCTATATCTGTAAAAGGTTCTGCCATACCCGTTGTGTCATGCTCATAAAT